>NZ_CP014290.1 GCF_001595725.1 Bacillus thuringiensis | reverse complement strand
CGCAAGGATGCTAGAAAAAAGAAAAGTCTTCGACTTTAGCCGAGGATTAACGAGGCGACTTTTTTCTAGCAAAGGTGGAGATTTTTAAGCGTAGTTTGCTTAAAAATACTACCTGTTCCTTGCGGAACTTTTAGCCTTATATAGAGAGTGAGATAGAACACACCTATAAAAGTATAAAAAAACCAGTAATATCAATACTTCAAAGCATTTTTGGCTGTTCTTAATTTTAAGAACTTTAGTTCTTGATTTTAAGAACTCCAAAATTACACGTATTTAATAAAAAAAGATACTAAAAATATTAGTATCTTCAAAATAATTTTATAGGTAACTTTTTTAATTCCTTTGGTACTCTACTAAACATTGCCCTTAAAGTTTGATTAACATCATCTTTATCTCCTGCAAACATAATGTTAGGATTAACAAAATATGCATTTGCTCTCGCGTTATTACCATCAACACCTACCTCAGAAACTGCTAAAATCCCTTTATCAACTAAAGATTTAATAATTGGATTCACATTATTTTTAGTTCTTTTTAAAACTCTAGCAATATCAGTCTGTGTTAAAGGTACAGGGCTTTTCTTATGTATACTATCAACAATACAATTACTCAAAAAACCAACTTTACTACTTATCTTCCAAAGAAATACAATTTCTTTATTATCTAGATAAGAATTTTCTTCTATATACCATATATTATCTTGAATTAATTGCGCAAATCTTACCTTACTCTTAATTTTACGTTCTGGGACTAACTTCATACCTCTTGCATTTGCTTTTGCTTGAAGATCATTAGCCATTTCCATTTCTTCTTCCGTTAAAATCTTCGAATTATCAATATCTCTTAACCTTGCATTTTTCTCAACTTCTGAAAAATCCACTATTTTTTTCATAATTAACTCTCCACTTCTAGTTTTTACAACTAGCGAAGAGACTTTTATTTTGGTATTATGTATATAGAATATTTTCTAAGAGTCTGATACTCTAATAATCTGTTATAAAATACAAAAAAGCCCCTTCACTATAATTTTGTCTAGTCAACTCAATTATAGCATGAATGGCTTTTTTTGTTGTATCTTGTCTAACTTTTTATATTTACAAAAACAAATAGATGGTTAGAAGGATGGTGATCTGAACAATGCAACAAAAAACTGGTTATCAGCTGAAGAAGTAGCCAAGAAAATAAAAGTATCAGCTATGACTATAAAACAAAACTGTCAAACCTACGGTAACTTTCTCGCCAAGCGGACAGAGAAAAAACAATGGAAAAATTCAAAGGTTGGATCAATAAAATAAATTTTTATAGGAAACTGATGTTCAAAAAATAATAAGAGA
Organism: Bacillus thuringiensis; assembly: GCF_001595725.1. Taxonomy (GTDB): domain Bacteria; phylum Bacillota; class Bacilli; order Bacillales; family Bacillaceae_G; genus Bacillus_A; species Bacillus_A thuringiensis_K. Next base: position 6,152 of record NZ_CP014290.1, on the reverse strand, counting down.
AGAACAGTTTCAAAACAAAAGAAATCACTTTAGGGTCGTCTATTTAGTAAATAAATTAAAATTTAATAATGGAAAAAAGGCTTATTCTTTATCTAAAAATAGATAAAGAATAAGCCTTTTTAAGATGAAGGACATTGTCTTAATGGATAAAATTCTGCCCATATAACATCTGGAGATTCTTTAATTTGTTCACAATATATTTGACTACGAACATTTTGACAATGACGATTTCCATCTCTAGTTATATATATACAAGCACCAGGTATCTGATCTATTGAATATTTATAATATGAGCATTCTCCCCAACATTTCACAACAGCTCTCCAAATACGTCTTGCTAAAGATAATCCTATACAACCAGCTAAACACCAAAAATCAAGTCCGCAACGACCTAAACACGCTATAATTTCCGTTATTGCTTGCGGATCCAAACCGGTTTCTTTTTGTAAACATTCTTTTAAACAATCATCTCTTTCGGGTATATAAGAATAATTAGTTATTGGATTAAATTCATAAGGTTGCATTATAAAAAACCATCTCCTAGTTTTTTATAAATAATATTCAAAAAGTAGATATCAGGGAATTTGTCTTTATTAATATGGGCCAATTATCAATTTATTTTGGCAGAGTTTGGCATGTCGTTAAACTGTTTGTTCTTCCATCTATAACAGTACTCTTTTCCCATATATATAAATACAGGAGGTTTATATATGTATGGGAGCTATAAAACGAAATTGTCATAGAGATAAGCTTAATCTTCAACAAGAAAATTTGTGAAATTTAGGGTAACTACACTTGTATCCCACACTTGAGAAAAATTCATAACTTCAGGTTTACGTAAATCATGAGTCAGAGTTGTTGATTTACCCCTTCGAATTAAAAAGTCTTGAGTTGAATTGGAATCTTTTACTTCTTTTGTTCCGTTTATTTCTACATCGTAAAATTTTGTATAAACATTTACTACAATATCACCGGTTTCTTTTATTACTTTTGCCTGGATATCTAGTTCTGTAAAACAATCATCACCACATTTAACTGCCATGGTTAAAATTGTCTTATATTGGTCATTCGGATCTAGTTGGATACTTCTATTAATGGTTCGATCACATCTTTCGGGGAACCATGGAAATTCAGGGAAATTCTCGAAAGATACACTTCCTTTTATTTCTAAATTTCTTTTCTTTAATTTCATAAATAATTACTCCTTTTTAAGCTTGTTAATTCGAGTGATTAGTATCACTCATGCTTCACTTTAAATCCAACAGATGGATCATATGTTATAAATTAAACAGTGCTTCGAACATTTCGCCATCAAAGCACTCAAATATAGATTAAACTATTTCGCTAAAATAATACGTTTGATTTAGAGAACGATTAATTCCACATTAACTATTTTAAGGTTGTTAAAAATTACCGCGGCTCTGATTTTCAATTCAATCTCACTGTTTAATAAAAATCCTTATATAAGAATAATATAAAGAAAATAAAGAAATTTAATAATAAAAGTTTATAAAATATAGGGTATTAATGGGGAATTATGTATAGAAACAAATATTCAAGGACAATATAAAATGCAAACATGATGGGGGTGAAAAGATGAAGGATCAGGGTCTTATTCATGACTTACAAGGTAAGTCTCAAAAAGAGGCATTTCAGATTTTGCAGCAAAAAGGTGTACTCAATCCAGAGTTAACTCTCTGTGAGGCCGTAGATATGGGGCTATCAGTTAGAGATGTTCCAGAAAATCATAGTTTTTGCTTACTAATGTGCTGGTAACACCATTTGCACTACCAAAAAGGTAGACTTTTAAGAAAGCGAAAAAGATCAATCTCCTGCTCGATCCGGGATTGGTCTTTTTCTCATGTAAAAATGTAGAAACATGTGACAATATCCGTTGTCGATGGCAATACACCACTGCTATTACTATCACAGGGAACATACCTAAAAAGCGTGAAGTGATGACCGTAGCCTTTAGGAAGTAGTCCTTATACAGTCATACTCTGCTAACCTAATTGCCCATCCAATATCTTTTCCAGGAGAGATGAGAAATTGGACGAGAATCGGAAGTTTACATTTTATAGGAAAAATATGTATAAAGATAAATACTCAAGGGAAATATAAGAATGCAAACATGGTCTATCTTATTACTAAATCATCAAGAAAGTGGGAGTTCCATGCAAAATAGGGATTTGTTTGAGTACAATAAGTTAAACAAACTTGCAGAAGATAGTCTTCAATGGATTAATAGACATATTGATTTTTTTTGCCCAATTCAGAACCAACAACTTACACAACAAGGGATCAAACTGTTAACTGAATTGTCTTTGGTTTACTCGTACATAAAAAAATGCAATATTACAAATCTACAAAATAATATAGATTTAATTTTTTCATTTATTTGTATTCAATTTGAAAATCCCCTTTATGCTCAGATGCCTCGTAAAAATCCAATCGATTCTTACCCTTGTTTGGTAAGTTATCTCATGCTGCGTGCTACAGAATATCAAAATCCTTATTATGAAGAAACATTAGAGTTTTTAAAGTGTAATGGTTATTTGTATGCTTGTGAAGAGTATCCTTTTCGAATTTTAGAACGTGATCTTGTTTTTTGGAGATCGAAATATTTGACCCAGGAACCAGATTGGTATTCTGTGTATCAGTCAAGCATTTTAGCTAAGGAAGTAAATCCAATTTATCTAAATGATGTGCATGTATACTATATAACTCATATATTGTTTCATTTAACTAATTTTGGAAACCGACCACTTCTCTTACCTAATAAGGAAATACGTCGTATAGTCAAATTACTTGAATCGTTACTTTTGCATTATGTACGAATCGGCAATTGGGATCTTGTTGGAGAATTGCTGATTAACCTTATTTCTTTGGATCAGACTGATTCTATTATTTATTTGGAATGTTCTAAGATATTTCAAAATGTTTGGAAAGAAGATGGTTCTGTTCCAAAGAACAAGAAGATTGCACAACTTAGTCATGCATACAATAATCAGGAACTGTTCAATCACCATTATCATTCAACAATTGTTGGAATTATGTACTGTATTACGGCTCTTACGCGTGTAGGAGGTGAAAAGAGTGTACATCGCGAAAATTTTGTCAGCGATTAATCGAGCAAAAGGCTGGTTGGATCAAGTTACGCCAGTATCCGAAAAAGAAATATCTCTATATGCTCTATCAATGATTTTGAGCAATCAAATCAAAGACGTAGAACATAATATTAATTATATTATCCATCAAAAAGTAGAACTGCCGCCTCCCTATAAGATGATTCTCATGAGTCTACCAGAATTTCGTACTTTTATTCACACCATTAACTTTTGTAATCCGGAAACTCTTTATGTAGAACCATCGATTATTCGGGATTGGTCACGTATCCTAGAGGGCTTAACGCTGTCTTATGCACGTGATCGTGACGTTTTAACCGTTGCTGGTATCTTACGATGTGCCATCCGCCTAAAAATCGAAGACCAATGGTTAGATATTGGACAAAATTTTCTTCTTGATCAGCAACAACCAGATGGTTCCTTTGGTTTTTTTAAACAAGAGTTAGTAGACACAGAGATACGATTGCGATACATGTCAGAAACTCTTTGGGCTTTAGTCGAGATTTATCGAAATAAGTTAGCAAGAGAGTAGACTTACAAAAAGGGCGTTTATTATAGGACAGAAATATCAACGAAAACTGTAAATTTTTCGAGTATACGACTGAATCAATCCATATATCAATGCTGTTTTTTTCTATTCGATAGGATGGCTTTTGTTGCTTAGTGCTAGGACCACTCTACCAAATTCATATCTTGAATTTGTTCTTTACTACGGATGGGTTGGACATCAATGAGATGTATTTTTTTATTCATGGGTTTATGACCTCTCTAATTATAGTATTTTGAATGTATACTTATATTGTGCAAATCGAGGATATCAGGAGAATTGGTGAGAAGTCAATGTTTGAGGGGAAATGAATGTAAACTAATATTCAAAAGTTTACATTCGCTAAAGACATAAAAATATAAAGCATTAAAGGCTGAATGAATAGATCAAAAATAAGGAGAAATAAAAAAGCCATTTATAAATGGCTTTTAAAATACAAAGTTTTTTGAATATAAACCTTATATAATCCCACTTATCCGTAGCCCGAAAAAAGCTCATCCCTTATCTATTTTTATATAATGAGTGAGCTTTTTTTCTATTATTAAATTTTAATTTATTTGCCAAATAGACGACTCCAAAGTGATTTCTTCTGTTCTGAAGCTGCTATTAGGCGCTTACTATCTTGTATTTCTCTCAATACTTGCATTAATTGAATATCTCTTTGTTCTTCTCTTATTATTCTCTTGTCATCCATTTCCTGTAAGGATTTACTTTGTTGATCTAATCTTTGAATTAACTCTAAATTAAGTTGTTCTAATCGTCCTATACGTTCCGTTAATACTTTTATATGTTCTGTATCTGCTACACCATCTGTAACAACAGTTGCTATCTCATTTTCTTCAACACTTACCATTGCTAGATTTATAGCCTGTTCTAGTGTTACGTTTTTCTTGTTCATAGCCGTTACTAACCGTTCTATAGTTGCTACATCTTTATGATAAAAAATTCTAGAATTATTATTGCCGCGCTCGAAAGGATACCCAGCTTCCTCAAGGGCAAGGCAATATTTACGTAAAGTACTTGAGCCAATCCCTAAGTTCTTCGCTACCTCAGATCCCCAATAAGTTTGAGCCATATTTTGTCCTCCCTTTGTTCTAAGCTGTTCTTCAGTTGCTATATAGTGTTTTCCTTATTTAAAAAGGTAACACCTTCCTTTTAAAATTGAAAGAAAAGTTTTTATTTTTCAGTGTAGAACGCTATAACTAAACTGTTTTTATACAAGATTTTATGCAAAAAAGAAGAGCGGGGATCCCTAGTATCCCCGCTATATCAACGATGTATAAAATCATGTATAAGGTATATATAGACAGAAAGAAAAGAAACCTTATAAACACAAGGATTCTATGAAAAGATTTGCTACCGATAATAGGACGTTATGTTAACCAACCATGAATAAGTATTCATCATAAAAAACAGTTCGTTTCCTTTACTAGATCTTTGCTTTTCATTTCCCATAACTCCATTGGTTTTTACCCTTTTCTGGGGTCCCGTCCTACACTTTTTATTCCACGGTTCACTTGACCATGAGCCTCTACACCCTCAAACTCCCAAAGATAACCCCAGCGGGCAAAAACCGCCCTTCTGGGGCCACCTCTGGTGAGTTTGCATGAGGGTGCCCCTCATGGTCAAGTGACTTTCGCGGCATAAACGTTCCGGACTCAGTGATCAACCCTTCTCTAGTTATTCTCCCTTGTATTCCTATTACAAAATCTCTCATATCTACATTAATATATTGTATAATGTACTTGATTCTATGTGGTATCACATAGAATCAAGTACATATTCTCCCCTCCGGGGAGCCCGGGCCTTAACGGCTTTAAACCGGGAAGATCAAGAGCATCTGACGAATCATCTTACCGTCCTTCGTCCTGTAAGATTCAAGCAGGGCAAAATACGCCTGCCTTGGCATGATAAAAGCTGACGCTTTTCCATGCCTGCGGTCAGACGCATTCATTTTTGCTTCTCGCTGCGCTTGAACCAAAAACAAGCTCGGCAAGCCGAGTGAATGGTCTTCAGGCGTATTTTGCCCTGCGGGATCTCAGATTCCTGGATGCTTCGCACCAGGAATCTGTCCTTTTCTCATTCAGCTTCCGCTTCTTAGAAAAGGACAAAAAGGGTTTGCCGTTGGCAAACCCTTTTTGTTTTAACAGATCCGTATACGAAGCATACACGATCTATCCAAAAAACATACTTCTATCCATTTGCTTACGCACTTGGATAGAAAAGCGAAAACTTCATGGATACAGAGCCTCTCTGAGGTTTTTAAACTAAGTTCTTTCTCCCTACTTTTGAGGTAGAGGTTGGCCGGGGTGTGGGGAGCCCCCACATATTGCGTATCTAAAAATAAATAAAGAATCTGTTATAAAGCGTTAGATCAAGCGTTTTTGGCTCGTATAATGGATAGCTCAAGCCGATATAAATAAATCCCACTTTTGAGTATATCGCTTGGCGATGAAAGCAAACGAGCCAAAAAAAGTTCC
>NZ_CP014289.1 GCF_001595725.1 Bacillus thuringiensis | reverse complement strand
AAGATACCAATAGATACCCCATCCGCAATAATATGATGAATATCAAGCATGAATATATATCGATTTTGTTCTAATTCAGTTAATCCTACACGCATAAGTGGGGCTTGATTTAAATCAAAAGGACGTATAAAGTCTGTTTTTTCATATTGATCATCTATGTCCTTAGGAATCATTTCTATATTAAACGGAACTTCATCATGAACCTTCTGTAAAATCTCTCCATCCTTAGTAACAAATGATGTTCTGAGGATCTCATGACGATTTATAAGCGTTCGTAATGATATTTCTAATTTTGCAACATCTAATTCCCCCTGGAAATTTAAAACGTTGGGTATATTATAAGTTGTATTATCGTTTCCATATTGTGATAATGTATAAATACGCTTTTGTGCAGATGAAGTAACATAATAACTTCTTTCTTCTACCGATTGAATATTCTCAAAATTATAATTTGATGATTCATACATCAAATTTGCAATACTTCGGATGGTTGGTTTCGCGAATAATTGTTTTAAACTTACTTTTAATCCTAATTCTTTCTGTATTCTAGACAACAGTAACATTGCCGTTAATGAATGCCCTCCCAATAAAAAGAAATCATCCTGAACACCTATTTTTTTTATTAGAAGAACTTCTTGCCAAATTTCAATCAACTTTTTTTCTAAAGCATTATTAGCTACTTCATAATTTCTTTCTAATTCTAGGATTTCCTGATCCGGTTCTGGTAAGGATTCTCGATCTATTTTCCCATGTACTGTTAGAGGAAAAGTATCCATTTTTACAAAATGTGTAGGTATCATATATTCTGGAAAGTATTTCCTCATTTCACTCTTTAACTGATTAATTTCAAAACTAGGATCGGTAATAATATAAGCGACTAAATATTTCCCACCTATTTCAGATTCTTTTGCCGTTACAGTTGCTTTCTCTATTCCTTTATAATTCAACAAATACGACTCAATTTCATCTAATTCAATTCGATATCCTCTAATTTTTATTTGGCGATCCATTCTTCCCATAAATTGGATATTCCCATCTGGAAGCCATCTGGCCATATCACCTGTCCTATACATTAATCTTCCTGGCTTATATGGGTTAATCACAAATTTTTCCTGCGTTAATCCCTTATTATTCCAATACCCTCTTGCCGTTCCAGCACCAGAAATACATAGTTCTCCTGGAATTCCAATAGGTTGTAAGCTTTCCTTTTCATCTAAAATATAAACTTCAGTATTATCAATTGGTTTTCCTATTGATATATTGCCATCTAATTCGTTAACTTCTCCATTTGTTGTAACAACTGTATGTTCAGTCGGCCCATAGTTATTAAATAATTTATAATTATTTTTTTTATATTTTCTTAATTGGTCGCCCCCAGTTATTAATGCACGTAGAGAATTGTTTTCTAATTCCATAAACTGTTCACATACTGGCGTAGGTAAAGCACTTATACTAATTCTATTTTTTTCATAATAATTATTCAATTCGTATATGTCATAACGAATTTCATCTGGGATAATATGTAATGTCGCACCTTTCAATATATATGGAAATACCTCTAACGCCCATGGATCAAAACCAAATCCTACATATTGTCCACTTATATCCTTGTCACTAATTCTAAAGAAATTTTGTGCCCAAAAACACAAATTTATTACTGAATGTTGTTCTACCATTACGCCCTTGGGTCTTCCTGTAGAACCTGAGGTATAAATGACATAAGCCAAATCATTTGGTTGTGTTATTCCTTCTGGATTAGAGAATTCTCCACTCAATAGATCTAGTTTTTGTGAATCTAATATTATCTGCTCACAATTCAATCTTTCTGCTAAATGTACTTGAGTTAAAACTATACAAGATTTACTATCTGAAAGCATATATTCAATACGCTCATTTGGATATTTAGGATCAATTGGTAGGTAAGTTCCACCTGCTTTTAAAACACCTAATACTCCAACTACCATCTCCGCTGAACGCTCAACCATAATTGCTACAACTTTTTCCTTTTCTATCCCTTTATTTCGTAATATATGAGCGACTTGGTTTGCACGTTCATTTAATTCTTGATAAGTAATGTATTGTTCTTTATATACAACTGCAATATTCTCTGGAGATTTCTCTGCCTGCTCTTCAAACAACTGTTGCAATGTTTTATGAGATGGATAGTACTTTTTTGTATTATTAAATTCATAAAGAATTTGATGCTCTTCATCCTCTGTTAGAATATTGATATCATTAATAAGTAGATCCCTATTATCTAAAATAGATTCTACTATTTTTGTAAAATGTGCAACCATTTGTCTTATTTGTAGCTGATCAAAAATGTTACTATTAAAGCTCACTCTACCCTTAACATTATTTTCAATATTACTAATATGAAATAATAAGTATGGGGGATTTATCGGATTAATTACATAAGAGTCCCCTAACATTTGAATATTATTACTATATGTAAAATAAACTTTCGAGAAAGAATTCTCCAAATCGCTAAATAAATTATCTCTCATTAAGTTTTCTCTTAAAATTTCTTGATACCATAAATGGTCAGTAACACTTTCTTGAGTCTTCTGTAATAATTCTCGTATAGTCAATTGACCTATTTCAGTTACTCGCAAAGGCAATAATGATTTATTTAATTTTATATCTAAATATTTATTTTCACCTTGGGAAATACCTATTAAAAAATCGTTTTGTTTAGAATATCTATATAATAAAATTTGATATGCTGTTAACATAATCTGAAAAGTAGTATATTTTTGCTGTTTACTATGTAAATTGATTTTTTGATTAATTACCGAATTAAAGTCAAATAAAAAAGAATCTTCTTTATATTTATATTGCAAAGGTTTCTTGTAATTAGAAAGCAGCTGCCATCCAGATAACTTTCCTTGCAAATATTCCTTCCAGTATGACCCTGATCGCCTTACAACTGATTCGCATTTATCACCAATATTAGACATTTCCAATCATGCCCTTTCTCACTTCTTATTACTCTATACTTATATAACTGTTATAAAAACTAATTAATACTACATCATTCAATTACACATTTTTTTAATTGTTTATTTATACATGCAATAGTATTTTCAATATCTTCATTTATATAGAAATGACCACCTTCAAAAGTAAAATAAGTACAATTACCTATAGAGAATTTTTCCCATCCCTTCAAATTGGCAAAATCTAATTTTTGATCCTTTTCCCCTGAAAGAATGGAAAAATCACAATTTAAATTAAAATCTTTCTCAATATATTGATATGTTTCTACTATTTTAAAATCTGCTTTTAAAATTGGAATAAAGATATCTAATAACATTTTATTCTCAAGAAAGGATTCTGGCATACCACCATAGTGAAAAACATATTTTATAAACTCTTCATCCGGAAGATCATATACTGTATATTCATCTTTTACAGTTTGGGGAGCTTCTCTTCCGGAAAAAAAAATATGAGCTGGTTCCGGATAACCCATTTTTTTTATTTTTTGACATAACTCATAAACTAAAAGACTTCCCATACTATGTCCAAAGAAAGCATAAGTTTGATTTAAATGATCTTTAATTTGATTAAAAATATCATTAACAGCGTCCTCCATTGAATCATAAAAAGGTTCGTTAAATCTTTTACCTCTTCCCGCCAATTCTACTGGATATAATTCAATGAAATCCTCTAATTTTTTTGTCCATTTACTATATACAACCGCTGAGCCACCGGCATACGGCAAACAAAATAGTTTAATCAATTCGCTCTACTCTCCCCATTAATAGATATCTTAAAATAGTTTCAAATATTCACATATAAATCTTATAGTGCCTATTCATTTATGTAAATTGGGGGATTTTGTTTCACCAACAATATATTTAAATTTAATACTATTCATAATATAAATAGTATTGATTAGATAAAATTCTTGTTAACTTCGCCCTATATATTTATTATTAATAATAAATATATAGGGCGAAATTCCCCCAACTCCGAAAGCATTTACGAACCCCATCTTTTTGAATATAATTTAAAACACAATATCCCATGAACTATTTTTATAATACCTTACAAAAAATCAAATTTATATTTCTGTGGTATTTTAGAATGGTTAATTTTTTTATACCTTACGTAATTAATTCAGAGGAGACCAGAGATAGCTGATGGTGAATTCATGACTACTATTTATGCAATTAATATAAATCAAAACATTAATTCCAAGGAATTCAAAGATTTATTTATTTTTATAAATGAAGATAAAAAAAAAAGAATACTTTGTTTTAGAAAGCAAAAAGATGCCCTACGTTCCTTATTGGGGGATTTATTAATTCGATCTATTATTTGTGAGGAATTTAATATTTCAAACTCTAATATACATTTCAAATTTAATGAATTTGGAAAACCTTATTTGTATAATAAACCAAGTTTTCATTTTAATATTTCCCATTCTGGAGAGTGGGTGGTTTGTGCTATAGACCATCATGCACCCGTTGGAATAGACATTGAACAAATTAAACCTATAGATTTTGAGATAGCTAAATGCTTTTTCTCAGATGATGAGTATAAGCATTTGCTATTACAACCTACTGAAAAGCAGCTAGATTATTTTTATACTTTATGGACATTAAAAGAGAGCTTTATTAAAGCACATGGAGAAGGATTTTTTATGCCTTTCAACACCTTTTCATTTTTCATAATGAACAATGAAATATCTATAGACTCTGTTTATAAAAGTAATCCCTATAAATACTTTAATCAGTTGCATATACATTCTGATTATAAGTTATCAATAACTACTGCACATAAGAATCTTCATAAACGTATTCTTGTAAAAAACATAAATGAAATAAAAACAGCAATAAAGAGATAACTTCTTCGCTTCAAATTTTATATAGTTGTCTTTTTTAAGTGCAGTTTATTTTAAAAATATACAATAAACATATTTTAGGAGGATACTTATCTATGCAAACTGTTATACCAGCTACTTCTTTGTTTCTATTTATTGGCGCCCTCATTTTAGTGCGTAGAATTCGATCTATGCACAAACCAACTAAGGGAAAAGGAAAACGAATAATTCTTCCACTCCTATTCTTAACACCAGGATTTGTATTTTTTCTTAACCCTGGGCATGTAACATACCTTCAATTATTAATAGCTATTTCTTTAGGAATTGGTCTTTCTATTCCTCTTATTATATGGTCAGATTACGAAATACGAAATGATGGTTTAATTTATACGAAGAAAAGCCCTGCTTTTATAATTACTTTTGCTCTTATGATTGCTTTGCGTTATTATTTCCGACAACATATTTCTATCATTGATCCAGGTACACTCAGTATGTTAATTTTCTTAATTACTATTTGCTATTTAATTCCGTGGAGAATAGCTTGTTATATAAAGTTTAAAAAAGTTCTCAAGCAAAAAAATACATCCAGTATGTAGTAACTTCGTATAGCTCTAATACAAAAAATACTAAAATAAAAAATTGAAAAACAAATCCCTTTAGGGATTTTTAATCATCATTAAAAATGAAATATACACGACAAAAAAGACAGACTTTCCAGATAATAAACCTGTCTTTTTTTGTCATGTATATGGTTTTCGCTAAAAATTATAATAGAAAAATAATACTTAATATCTTTTTATGCTCTTCCACTTCTGTAACGCTCTACAACCCTGTTACTATCTTGAATATTTGGTAATAAAACAAGATTAATTATAGATGGTCAATACTAATTATTGATTAATATACCTAAAAAGAAATCATTTTCTTCAAAACCATCTTTCATTTGTTTCGCAGCATATACAAACATTTTTTATCTTTTCCACATTAAAATGTACCCCTTTAGAAACATAATATATTTTCTCTGATTAATTTGCATTAGATAAATATTGATAATTTATAAATACACATATTCAATTTACCATGAAAAATTTTTTAAGACAGTTAAAAACATCCCTCTTATTCTTCAGTATATAATACCTAAACTTCTCATCCTCAATCTTTTTATAAACCGAGAAAAGGGTAGATGATGAGCGATTATACTGGTTTAATTAGCAGGGATGTAACCAAATTTAAAAGTATACTTTATTGCAAAGACCTACCTGTAACTTTATAATTTTCACCTCAAGAAATAATGTCCTCCCATAAATAACATTATATTTTAGATTAAATAATTATTAATTTCTCCTATCTCTTTACACCAAAAATAACAGCGTATTTTTATTTACTCAATTACCGAAATCTCAAATGTCTTAAATATTTTCTTATCCCTAATCACCGAGTACGTTTATTTCTCTAAATCACTGTCCATAATAATAAACAACGACAATCCCTTTATCCCTAAGATACAAGCTCTTTTCCAAGAGTATCAAACTCGGTGATTAGGAAGGAGTGGTATACCACTCCTTCCTAATCACCGAGTAGCAAAAGAATTTTCATCTACAGTTCAACCCAAATACCGATACATCAATAACGAAAAAACAGCCACCAATGTGTGATAGCTGTTTTACAAAATCAAGCTGATTTGTTTTTTTACATCACGCTTTGAAAAATCGGTTCGTAACTGTAATGAAATATCATACTCGTTACGCTTTTTATTTTCTTTAATGGATACAGATTGAATGAGAGGTAATAAAAATCGTCTTTTATCCATATCGCTTATTTCTTGAAGCTTGACATCATCTTGAAATACTTCATTCAAAGTATGTAACCATATTTCCTTACTTTTCTCGACTTTTTCTTTGAGGGTGATTTGCTGTTTAAAGTTGTTTATTTGTTGTATGATCCCATCTAGTTTTCGCTGTACATCCGAACGATAAATCGCCAAAGACTTCAAAAAACGTTTATCGTCATTATTTTTCATACGCTGTTTGAGTTCTTCTGTAATATTGTGAAGCTTGATGATGTGGTTTTCGTAGAGACGCTGATGTTTTTGAATATTGTTATTCAGTTCTTGTATCTCATACTGAATTTTTTGTTCTATCGCATGATATACATTATGAAATCCACTTATTTTCACATCAGTAAGTGTTTGATTCACTACTTTATCATGAAGGAGGTCTGCCTCTATTCTTAATTTACAGTTAGGGCAGAAATAAATTTTCCCTCCGTACTTTTTATTTGTAGAGCTTACTGTTTGTTGATTCTTTGTTTTCATTAATTCTTGGCACTTTTCACAAGAAAGCAGCCCTTGTAGCAGAAAACTTGTCTTATAATGCTTAGGCACCATGTTTCCATTACGTTTCTCTGAATATATACGCCAACATGCTTCCCATGTCGTTCGTGAAATAATTGGTTTCACATAGTGATTCGGGGCTTCAATCCAAATATCCCTTTCATTTTGCTTTCCATCTGTTTGTCGACGCCATGATAATAAACCACAATAAAAAGGATTAAGCACAATCGCCTTTACATTCTCTTTCCCCCAATCTTTTCCGCGGCGGGAACCGTTAGGGAGTGTATGAGCAATATACTGAAACCCATGACCATTTACATATAAATTGAAGATTTCTTTTACATAGCAAAGCTCTTCGGTGTGTTCAATAAATTGCTCACTACTCTTATCATATGTGTAACCAAATGGCGGCTTACCACCAAGCCATTTCCCTTGTTTTGCTTTGTTTTCTAAACCTGATCGTGTTCTGGCTATAATGGTGTCAACTTCATATTTAGTAAAACCATCTTCCATAAGTTGCACAATCAAGTCAGTATCAGTATTGTACACACTCTCGGTTGAACTAATAATGATGGGAATATCTAGTGTCTTCATGACAATACGTATCGTTTGATGCTCAAGAGGATCTCTGGCCAAACGATCACTCTTATAAACAATGACAAAATCAAATTCTTTTCTTTTTGCCGCTTCGAACATATTTTCAAGTTCTTTCCTACTTGTAATTTTATTTTTACGAGCAGAAACAGCCTTATCAAGAAAAGAATGAGTATGAATGCAATCATATTTGCGAATCACTTCCATAACCGAATTCAATTGCATATCCATGTCTTGTTTATCCGTAGAATGACGGCCATAAAAAGCAGCCTTCATATTTGGTTGTAATATATGAGAAAGCTTCATGATGTTAACACCTCTTGAGTACGTAAGAATGGGTGTTTAAAAACAATTTCGCAGTTCTTTCCGTCGGTTTTAACTTGTTGTATTAAATCTTGAAAAAAGGAACCTAACTGTCGATTCTCCTTTATATCATCATAGGACAATGAGATAGAGGATTGGTAATTACTTATCTTTTCACGTAATTGCTTTACATCACTTAATTCCTGTATTACCCGTTCTTTTTGTTTTTTATATTTTGCCAGCTCATCATACAGAGCCATAATTTCGATTTCTTTCTGTTCCTTATAAGGTGCATCAGTTTCGTGATACCACGTATCTACTTTTGTAATTAATTTTTCATTCATAAGCTTGATTTTCTCTTCAATGGTTTGTATTTTCTGTTTTACTTGCTTCTTAGCATCCTGTTCATATCGATCAAATAATTCATAGAAATGAGAAGTGAGTAGGCTATGAAAATATTCTTTGCAGCGTTCAAAGACTAATGGTTCGATTGTACTCTTAAAAACGTAAACTGAAGAATGGTTTAAACATTTATATTTTAAATTGTCTTTTCTTCTAGCCTTTACTTTTTGTAATGATTCATTACATTTCGAACAAATTAGCAAGTCTTGCAATGGAAATAACACTTGTTCGAATACATAATCTTGGTGAGTCTTTTTGGGAGATAAAACAGTGACAATACTACATGCTTTTTCCCATGTATTCTTATCGATAATGGAAAGTCTTTCATATTTACTAGTAACATCTTCACCAAAAATATTCATAGTACGCAATCCAATATATGTCGGGTTTAATGCAATTTTTCTTATATCAGCCGAAGTCCAAAACTTACCGTTTTCCTTCAAGCCTAATACACTACAAAGTTCTTTCAAGGATTCATATTTTCCCGATACAAGCTCTTGATAAATCCTTTTAACAATTTGTACCTGTTCATCAATCAATTCAATTTCTTTCGTTTCTTTATTCCATTTGAAACCATACGGAAGACGTCCTGGGTTTTTACCACTTTGAAAATTTGACTTTAATGTTTGCTTTAAACGTTCAATAATTTGTTCGCCTTCACGTTGGGCCATACCCGCCATAATTAATTCAAGATACTCACCAATTGGTGTGTAGTACACTGGTGGCTCATTTGGTGCAGTTAAAATAACATTTATCTTCTTATTTCTTAGTATTTGATAAATTTCATAATACTCCATTACATTTCTTGCTAGTCGATCTCGCTTAAATACAAATAAGGTTTCGACATTATTATTTTTGATATCTTGTAATAATTTTTGTAGGGCTGAACGCTTTTTTAAACCGATTTTTCGGGCTGATACCGCTTCATCAATATATTCTTCATCGATAATCAATGCCATATCAATGGAGCGAGTAAGAACTGAATTTTGTTGCATTTCGATTGAGTTTTCCTGAGAATCAATTGAACTTCTATAATATGCAACGGTCTTCAATTCAGGACCTCCTCTCATGATGTTCTATTTACACTGTATGTATCAAAAATAGCAGCTAGTCCTTATTAATTGCTTTAACTAATTCTTTTTCAACAATCTTGATATATGCTTCAAACCACTTTCGAGCTGATTCTGGATCATGAACATAGCTTACTGATGTAATTGTAATTTTCTTTTGCTTATTCATTTTACATATTCCTTTCAATAAATCCGTGGAGGTTAGTCTTATGATAAATGAAATTGGTATACACATTCGTACACTTCGCACTCAAAAAGGAATTGGATTAAACACTTTTGCAAAACAGCTTGGTGTATCACCAGCTTATTTAAGTAATCTTGAAACGGGAAAGACGGATACCATTCAACTTTCATTATTACAAAAGCTACAAGATGAGCTTCACCTCATTACAATAGATAATTCATCCTTAACCCTTGATGAAACAAAATATAGAATTGCTCGCGCAAGCACCCTATTACATAACTTGATACAAAAGGATAAAGCACTTGGATATTACTTATTAGAAACTTTAGAGAAAGGTATTGATCTATCTCAAGCTTCACCTATCCTCCATAACAATGATCAAGATTATTATTTACAGAACTAAAAAAGCTATTCACAATAAAAAACAATTATTTATGTTGATGAATAATTTAACGAAAAAAAGAAGAGCATATCTCTTAGGAAAAGAGAATGCTCTTTTTATTTTTCATCTTCTTGGCAACTTACTGCTGCTTCAACTATAGACCTTAAAATTGGATTTTTCTTTTCCCATTCTTGTTGAAACCATTCTTTTTGTTCCTCTTTTTCCATTAATGCAAGTGGTGAATGAATAATGACTTTTGTATTACCAAATTGAAATTCTTTCATCATATCCCCCCTTGCATTATATGTATGCAAGACAGGAAAAAAGACGAACTATCATTTTCATAGGACAAGCTAGCCATACATATCTATAACAATAATAATAGACAAGTTGGTAGGTGAAACTAATGTACCATCCACAAGAACTTGATGTATTCATCTATTTACGTAAAAGTCGAAAAGACCTTGAAGAGGAAAAAAAGGCGATAGAACATGGACAACATTATGATACACTTGAACGTCATCGTACTCAGTTATTAGAACTCGCTCATAAAGAGCATCATAATATTATTGATATCTTTGAAGAAGTTGTTTCCGGTGAATATATATCTGAACGACCTATGATGCAAAAACTTCTTCGTGAAGTAGAATCAGGTATCGCTGATGCAGTTTTAGTAATGGATTTAGACCGTCTTGGTCGTGGGGATATGGTAGATCAAGGGACCATTTATCGTGTGTTTTGCTACTCAGAAACATTCATCATTACACCAACAGAAATTATTAATCCAAATGATGAAAATCAGGAATTAACCTTCAGTATCAAATCTTTAATTGCTCGAGAAGAATTAAAAACAATTGTTAAACGGATGCAGCGTGGTAGAAGAGCTTCTGCAAAAGAAGGAAAATCTATCTCTCGCGTGCCAGCTTATGGATACTTACGAGATAATAACTTAAAACTTTATCCTGATCCTGAAAAAAGTTGGGTTATACCGATAATCTTCAAACTAATGGTAAATGGAATGGGAAGACAAGCAATCGCTCAAGAATTAGACAGGTTAGGTATTTCTCCCCCCAAAGGTGAATATTGGAATCCTTCAACTATCTCTTCCATTACAAAAAACGAAGTATATCTTGGTCACATTATTTGGGGAAAGATACGTTATACCAAACAAAATGGGAAATACATTCGAAAGAAAGTGCCGAAAGAAAGATGGCAACGACATGATAACGCTCATCCTCCACTTGTATCAGAAGAGTTATTTCAAAAGGCCAATATGGCTCACAGTAAACGCTGGAGACCTCCCACAATCAAAACAAAAAAACTTTCCAATCCATTGGCGGGCATCTTATTATGCGAACTATGTGGTCATTCCATGCTTTATCAGCCTCGAAAAGATCGACCTAATCCTCAAGTGCGTTGCGTACAGCCATCGTGTAAAGGGATTCAAAAAGGGGCTGCTTTGGCACTCGTTGAACAACGCATACTCGATGGATTACAACAAATTATTGAAAGCTTTGAGATACAAAAAAATATGGTAGAAAAAAAGCAGTCAAAAAATAATATTCAACTACAACAAAAGGCTGTAGAAAGAAAGGAGCAACAAGTTAATGATTTACAAAAACAAAAAAATAAACTTCATGATTTATTGGAGAAGGGGGTATACGATATTGAAACTTTTTTAGAACGACAAAAATCTATTGTACTACGTTTAAAAACTACCCAAGAAGAAATTGAACAACTTGAGCAAGAAATTAAATATATAGCAGAAAAAGAGAAACATATGCATGAGTTTGTTCCAAAAATACGTAATGTATTAGAAGCGTACTATGTAACAGAGGACATTGACAAGAAAAATCATCTTCTCAAATCAGTACTTGAAAAAGCAACTTACTTAAGAAAAACAACTTGGAACAGAAGAGATGAATTTGTCATAGAATTATACACCAAGATTTAACTTAATATACTATTAAAATTAATAACCCCCATCATCGTTTTGATCAAAAGTTTATAACCTTCTCTTTATTTAGATATAAATTTACCTTAATAGTAATTTAGTACTTCAAACTCTTAGCTCATAGGGAAAATATTTTATATTCAAAAAAAGAACCAACCTGTATAAGTTGGTTCTTTTTCGCTACTTATTACTATACAAACCCATGTTAATTAAATTTACCTTGCAATATTCTTATAAATTCAGTACGAGATGTTATAACTATACACATACTAAAACCTGTACTTTTAAATAAACATATAAAATTCATTTAACTATAAAGGAAACTTTCTCTTTTCAAGTAAATCTTATACATCTGGTAAATCTTTATCTTCACTACATAGATATTCCGTAGTATTAAGTTCAACACTATTTTGGAATGAAGCATCGATTAAATCTCCCACACATAAAAAAGAAAAACAGTATAGAAAATAACGAAACTTTTTCAATATTCCCCTCACTATATATACCCCTATCTATGATTTTGTTAAAGTTATTGCTAAATTAATCCCCTTTTTATATTGCCCAGTATTATTATAATAAACAAGTAATTCATGCCCACAATTTTCTAACTCCTCATATTTCCCTTTTTCTAAAAAAAAAGGGAAAGCAATTTGTTCTAGGTATTTATAATATGATTCATCATCTTCTAATTTTAAATAATATTTTTTCAACAAAACATTATAATATTCATTTTTTATTTTCTTAGAAATACCTAATCCTTTATTCAACATGGTTATAATTTCTTTTTTCGACAAGTCAATCATTAATCCAGATCTAATATAACCATGTAAAGATTTTAAATAGCTAACAGTATATTGATCTTTAAAAAATAAAGCCTGCCTGTAATATTGAATAGATTCCTCAAATTTTTCTCTTTTATATAACTGATAAGCTAAATTATTATATAATTTAGCTTTAGTAAAATCATCCTTAAAAAAATTACAGACCTCTAGTAATTTTTGATAATCATCAAAAATTACTGAAAAATCATCAATACACTCATCTTCTATTAACATAAGCATTAATATTTTCACATCATGAATTCTTTTAAAATGGTTAATTTCTCTAAAATAATCCAATGCCTTACTAGCATAAGAATAAGATAAGACTTTAAAATCTAAAGAAAAATAGGTAAGTGCCAAATGATAATAGTATTCTTTACAATTGTAAATATTTTCATTTATTTTCTTGAGATAATTTAAGGCCTCTTGATATTGATTACTCTTAATAAAAAAAATTCCGTATACATGATGCAGCATATCCATTTCAAATTGAGGTAATTCTTTGCATTTCTCCCTTAAAATCCCCAACAATTTTTCACATCTGTTAGTATCATTTTTATACAAATAATACCTAGATTCTAATATTTGATAAAGAGGATAGTAAATGGTTTTTTCTAGCAACTCTACTTGTTCTATTTCGATTTTTAACCTCTCTATTTGCTTATCATTTTCCTTAATAAGATAATCATGCCATTGATATATTTTTTTGTGTAAATCTGAAAATTTATTCTTTTCTAAAGATATATCAATCCCCAATCTTTTACACAAAAGTGTAATGATCTCGGAAGATACATCTGTCGTACCTTTTTCTATTTTGCTAATATGAGTTTTCGAACAGATACCTTCACCTAGTTTATCTTGAGTTAGACCTAGCTTTTTTCTATAAAAAGCTATGATTTCTCCTTGGTGCATTACATTCCTCCCATAACATTAATACATTATTTTATAGAATAAAGAGATATGACTATTACTAAATTACCTTTTAAATCAATGTAATAATAATACATTTTTGTTTATTATATCATGCTTTTTCACTATATTGATTATTAAATTTATAAATAAACGCATCATATATACTTTCTAAAAAGTTTTTTCTATTCATTTATAAACATATTCAATGTTGCACTGTTAATCTACGTATAAAACTAGCCTTTTTAGAATGGCTTATTCTCTCTTAGATAGGACATTTTTTACATTCATCTCAAATCCTCTATTCAATAATGGTCGTCCTCTTAGACACTATACTCACTCATTAATTCCTTTTGATCAATTTGATTTAATAAGTAAGAGCATACGGAATAGTATATGCTTTGTTCTTTTAAACTATTAATCAAGATTTTTATATCAATTTTTTGATAAAAAATTTTACATACATAGTAATTAAACTCTATTACACTTGGCTCTACAGCAGCATATAAGCTGTTCATATTAATATTGAATTTTTTGAACAACACATCATTTTTATTGAACTCCGCAATTTTTTTATTCTCCAATCTCGCCTTAAATATACTCAAAATATTTAATAGCGCCATAACTTGTACTTCTTCAAATAAATATTTTACTACTACTATATAAAAGGGTTGCTCATTATTTGTAATTAATTCTTTTATTATATTAATTTGATACCTTATCAATTCTATTTCTCTATTTCTTTCCAGAATAATTCACTCCTTCTAAATCATATATGTGTACGAAGTACAATATTGATTTTCTCTCCAAAGCGCGTGTTACCTTGGGATAAGAATTTGTTTAAACCAATAACCCTTTAATGTTGATAAAAATAAAATATTCATTCTCAAATTCACAAAAAAATCCAGCAGTCTTCTTTCATTAAGACTGCTGGACATACTAAAATTTCTTCTATAACCCCGATGAAATTAACTCAATGTACCCTTCTATAGATTAAGATACTTTTATATCCATTCTCTAGCTTTATTAGCCAATCTAACTATAAAGGATTCTTTCATAAAATTTATATTTAGTCTTATATGAATTTTAATTTTACTATCTGATCTATATATCCTTATTTATATATTATCGTTAAACTGTCTTTAGTGAATGACTAAAAGCAACTAGAAACCACCATTCCTAAAAAATTTCATAATTTAAAATTCCTTATAATTCCCATAATTAACTTTTCTTATTTATTTTACTATCAATATAATCAGCCATTTCTACTATACTTGGATACGAAAACATATCAGAAATATCAACTAGCCCAACAAATTCTTTATCAATTTCTTTAAATAATTCCATTGCAATAATAGAATCTCCCCCCATAGCATGGAAGCTTTCATAAATGTCAATTTCATTTAAATCTAATCCAGACGCATAAATATACGCTAATGTTCTTTCT
Organism: Bacillus thuringiensis; assembly: GCF_001595725.1. Lineage (GTDB taxonomy): Bacteria > Bacillota > Bacilli > Bacillales > Bacillaceae_G > Bacillus_A > Bacillus_A thuringiensis_K. The sequence continues at coordinate 30,939 of NZ_CP014289.1, read as the reverse complement.
GTTTTTGTATATTCTCCTTTCCCTTGAAGATTTACCTCTCCTTTAAAGTTTCTCTCCAAATCTTTATTCTCTACATGTAGATGACTGATTTTATTTAAAGACGTTTCGATTTGTTTAGATAAATGGATTGGTAATTGTTCACGTATAGAGTTTAATAATTCTAGATTAAGCTCTGCTGGAATAAAGTTTGATAAGTTTATATCCAAAATTTCATCTAAAACCTGATAAGCCCTATTGTTACTAATTGATTTAAATAAAACTACCTCCTCAGAAACTTTATGATCAACAGCCATTCCAACTTCATTCCAGGCTGGCCAATTGATTGTAATAGTCTTCTGTCCTCTTAGATTTCGATAGCTACTAAAAGCATCTAGATATGAATTAGCTGCCACATAATCTCCTTGTCCTCTTCCACCAAATAAAGTTGCAATAGAAGAAAATAGTACAAATAAATCTATATTATCTTCCATTGTTAAATGATCAATTAACCAAGTTCCTTCAATTTTTGGATGCGTAACTTCATCAAATACAACCTTTTCTTTTCTAAAAATAAAGCCATCTCCTGCAACACCAGCACAGTGAAACACGCCATTAATTTTACCGTAATTATCTCTAATACTTTTTAAAATATTATTTGTTTGCTCATAGTCACAAATATCTCCACTGTAACAAATGACATTCGCCCCTAGCTCTTCGATTTTTCTTATTTTTTCGATTTTAGAGAAAAGCCTTTCATTACTCTTCTCTTCTTGTCTAAGAATATCATCCCATTGATTACGATCCGGGAACTTAGAACGATTAACTAAGCATATATTTTTTGCATTATTTAAAGCTAAATACTCTGCAATAGCTAAGCCTATTCCTCCTGTTCCACCAGTAATTATATACGATCCTGTATCTTTAATTTTTATATCTTGCCTTATTGCCTTATCCCAATCTACTTTTTGAAGTTCTTCTATATAGCGTTTATTATTTCGATAAGCTACACAGAACGATCGTTCTGAGCTAGTGATTTCAGAAGCAATCTGCGAAATTTCAGTATTTCCATCCATATCAATACACTGAATCTCTAAATTAGGAAATTCTTGAGCCACAACTTTCGCTAAACCAAACAGAGCTGCATGGCTTGGAATAATTGATTCCTCTGTTTTTGTTACTTCATTGACATAATCAGAAATTAATGAAATACGAATTTCATTATTAACTTTTGCTTTACTTAACGCTTTACTTATATAAAATAAACTATCTAATGCCATCGTTTGATACTTTTTCATCCTGTTCAAACCTAATAGGTCTGAAAATTCAAATATTGATTGTGTATGAATAATATGATTAATTTCTTTTATATCTTTAAATAAACGAGTGTAACTTTCTTCAGTACCATCAACTACATAATAATTTTCTGCTACTTTTTGATAATTGGAACCTAATTCCACTTTTATAATCTTAGTTGATTCATTTTTCAACAACGGGATAAGTTTTTGTGCAAAATCTTTCTGATCTTTTAATAAGACAACAGTTCCCTTAACAGGTCTATTATTCACTTTTAATTTTTCATTTAATGTCCAATCCACTTGGTAATAATTATGAAGTTTAGTAGCTTGATCAAATGTGTGTATTTGCACTTTTTTCATTGTATAATCAGTGACTTCCGCAAAAGGCTTACCTTCTCCATCAATAAGTGAAACATCAAAACTTAAAGTTTCTAAGTTGTTATCCTTACTCTCTTTTTTTCTAATATGACTAAAGAAATGTTCCGGCATTGGGCCAAAGAGTTTTATACTCTTATATGAAAGTGGGAGATACAAACCGCCTCTTCCAAAGCTTTGCGTAGCAGCGTTAACTGCATTATCCATCATACCAGGATGCAAAGGATATTCCTTTAAATCATCTTTAAGTTCACTCGGTATATTAAGCTCCGCAAATACATTCTTTTCACTTCGTGATACATAGTTAAGGTTTAACCATCGCGGTCCGAAATAAATATTTTTTTCTTTTGACAATTCTTCCTTATTAACTTCAATCTCTATCATGTCTTCCCCATTACGTATTCTCTCTAAATCACGCAGTCCAGTATTAGTATCAAGATTTGGCGAAATTTTCATAGAGACGTGTGTCACCCATTCATCATCCACTTCTGTTTGAAGTTGGTTGACTTGACTTACAATATTTAATTCAATATATTCTTTTTCTTTCTTTATAATATATTGAACCGTTTTCTCTTCATCCTTCTCTACAGAAATAGGCGTCAAGAAGGTAATATTTCTTAATTCAATATTTTTTTCGGGATAATACATAGATCCAAATTCTCTACCAATTTCAAGATAAGCAGTTCCAGGTAAAAGAGAATTCTCAAAAAACACATGATCACTTAATGTCCAATGACGGTCGATGCTAAGCTCAGATTCATAAATATCTATGTTCATTGATTTGACTATACAACGGTCTATCATAGGATGTGAAAATTCTTTTTTCATATTGTTCATATCTTTTAATTTAGATACTTTAACGTCACCCCAGTATACTTTTTTTTCAAAAGGGTATACCGGAAGGTTTACTTTTACTCTATTTTGATCTTTATATAATAAATCCCAATCAATATTTGCCCCCTTAATGTATAATTCACCTAATTCATCCATTAATTTATTATGATTTTCGTCATCTACTTCTAACATTTCGTTAATGATAGAATTTGCTAATTTGCTTAATTCCCTTTTTTCCCCTTCTGTAATCTCACCTTCTTCTTTTATTTTCTTTCTATCAGAAACCACTTTATTAAATCCATAATAAATCCCATGATCTTGTTCTAAACCTTTTTCTTGTAATAAAGTTATTTTTTGTTTAAAATCTTCAAAATCCTTTAATTTCAGTACTAATCGATAATCATAATGGCCGCGCCCTGTATTAGCTGTATAACAAATATTACCTAAATTATTTTGCTCTCTTCTTTCAACAAATTTATAGTATTTTTTGATAAGCTCCTGTAGTGAACTTTTACTTTTACCAGACAAAGTTAAGATATAATCTCTATTGTCATTTGATTCAGTTTCTTGCACCATTTGAGGGGCCTCTTCTAAAACTATATGACAATTTGTCCCACTAAAACCAAAGCTACTTATACCCGCTCTACGAGGGGCTTCATTTGATTTCCAATCCCTTAATTTATCTATTACATATAAAGGAGACTCACAGAAGTTAATATGTGGATTTGGCTCATCAAAGTTCAAACTAGCAGGAAGTTTCTTTTCTTTTAAACTTAAAATTACCTTTAATGCTCCAGCTATACCAGATGCTCCAACCAAATGCCCCATATTTGTTTTTACTGAACCAATGCCACAGAATTGCTTTTTATCTGTATATTTTCTAAATGCTCCTGTTAACCCTTTAATTTCAATAGGATCCCCCAATAAAGTGCCTGTACCGTGCGCTTCAATATATGAAATAGTTTCTGGATTTATCCTTGCTTGTTCCCATGCTTTAACAATTACATCCTCTTGAGCTGCAGGGTTTGGAGCTGTAATTCCATTAGACGCTCCATCATTATTAATCGCACTTCCTTTAATTACAGCATAAATAGAATCTTTATCAGCTATTGCTTTATTAAGTGGTTTTAATAATACAGCAGTAACTCCTTCACCAAATACTGTTCCAGTGGACTTTCTATCAAACGTTCTGACCAGATTATCATTGGACGCAACTGATGTTAAAGCATCACCTTTTCCATCCTCATCTTCAGCGACCGCCGAAGTTCCTAGTGAAATTCCACCTGCAATAGCATAATCACATTCTTTGTTTCTAAGGGATTGACAAGCTGCATGGATGGACACTAATCCAGAGGAACAAGCTGTATCAATTACCATACTTGGACCACGTAAATTAAAAATATAATTAATTCGACTAGCTAAAATTCCCTCCCAGGTTCCTGTTAAATGCATAGGATCGCTTTCCGTAATGAATTTATAAAATGTACTTGAAGTACCATCTCGTCCAACAAATACTCCCGTATTTGTACCAACAATTTTCTTCCCACCGTATCCAGCATCTTCGATTGCACTCCATGCAGTTTGCAAAAATAATCTTTGAGAAGGATCCATAAATTTAGCTTCTCTTGGTGGAATATTAAAAAATGCTGCATCAAACTTATCAATGTCACTCAAAAAGCCAGCTTTATGACGTGCTTTTTCTTCATTTTCATCTCCTGACAAAATAGTAGTACCTAAAAATTCAGCATAATGTGGATTATCAAACACTGTTCTATAATAGTTGCTTCTCTCTTCTGTATAGGGTACAAAACAACTTTCCCCATTAAAAAGCTTATCCCAATACTCATATTGGTCTTCACAATCAGTAAATTTACAAGATATCCCAATTACAGCAATATCATTTTCACCTTGCTCGCTGTTCTGTTGAATTTCTAATAATAATTTCCTTGCTTCTGGTACTGTGACATTATTTTTTGCAGTTTGTTCTAGAATAAATTTTTTTATTTGTTCCATTTTTGAACCCCCCATATAAAATTCCATATCTTTAAACGAGTACTTTCCATACTTATTAACAGAAAATACTCTCTATTTAAGAATAGCAATTTACTTATTTTCGGATGCTGAATTAAGTAGTTCACTCGCTTTATTTACTTCAATTTCACCTGATGTAAGCTTTTCTAAAATCTCATCAATTGCTATTTCCTTGTTTTCTTCCTTCACTTCAACTTTATTATTCTGGTATAATTTATCATCAATAAAGCTCGCCATTTCACATATTGTAGGGTATAAGAATACATCCGTAATATCAATTACATTAGGGAATTTCTTATTCAACTCTTTTATTAAATAGGTAGCTAATAAGGAATCTCCTCCAATTTCAAAAAACTTGTCATAAACATCTAATTCATTAACCCCTAAAACATTCGCCCATATGTAGCTAACTCTTTTTTCAGTTTCCGTTAGTACTTTTTGGTCTTTCCCCACGATGATAATATCTTTAATTTCTTCAGGAGTGGGATTGGTCATTTGTAATAAATCTGTTTTTTCCATATTTTCTTTTTGCTCATCACTTAGTTTAATTGGTACATATGATAATGACTCCTTCAAAACATCCATATCTATTTCTCCCACTAAAATCCGCGATATATCTTTTTGTAAAATATCCGCAAAGCTATTACTTCCATCTAAAGAAGAAATAGTTTTAAACAGACCTTTTACATTATTGCCACCATATTCTACTGCCATTCCAGTTTCATTCCATCCGCACCAATTAATAGTTGTTGCAGGTTTCCCCTTTCTTCTTCTGTAATCTGCAAAGGAATCTAAATATGCATTAGCAGCTGTATAATCACTTTGTCCTGGAGCACCAAATATTGACGTTAATGAAGAAAACATAATAAAAAAGTCTAACTCTTCTTGTTTTGTTAAATCATGTAACAACCATGTTCCATGTACTTTTGGCATAAAAACTTCATCGAAAATCTGCTTATCTTTAAAAAGGATAAATCCTTCTCCAGCAACTCCTGCACTATGAATGATACCGTTAATTTTTCCATATTTTTCACGTATCCCTTGCAAATTTATTTCTAACTCTTCTTTACGTGAAACATCACATTGTACTAGATTCACACTGGATCCAAGACTTTCTATCTCCTGGATTTTCTTAATTTTATTAATTAATTTTATATCTTTTGAACTCGTTAAAATATCATGCCATTCTTCACGTACAGGAAAACTTGAGCGGTTCATTAATATTAAAGTTACATTATTTTGAGTTGAAAGATATTTCCCGATTTCTAAGCCTATACCACCTGTTCCACCAGTTATAATATATACTCCTCGTTCCTTAATAATCACCTCTTGGTTTGAATAATTCTCCAATTGGTGAGTCGAAATTTCTTCAATATATCTAACTCCATCCCTATATGCAACTAGAAATTCTTGTTGATTCCCTGTTAATTCCTGAGCGATTTGCTCTACTGAGACCTGCCTATCAATATCTACACCTTTAATACATATATGAGGATATTCATAGCGCACTGCCTTACATAAACCATGAATACTCGCATAATGCGGATGAATTGAGGTTTCATCTCCTGTAATACTATAAGCATGATTAGTTATGATAGTCAGCTGTATACTCTCTTTATTTTTAATTTGCACGATGAATTTTATTAGATAAAATAAAGTATTTATTCCACGATTTATTTGCTCTTGAAGCTGGTTCTCATTATATATTTCTTGATTATCTAAACTCCATAAAAATAAGCAGTGTGTAATTTCTTCCTCATGCAAGTCCTTCTTTAAATATTCAAAATCTAATTCATTAATAGATATTCTATACTTCTGATCATTAATTTGTTCGTAATGCTTACCGAGCTCGATTTCAATTACTTTCATTCCTACACTGTCCAATGTACGAATAATTTCTTCACTCATAATATTACTATCTTTAAATACCAATATTTTACCACCAGAAGATTTTAATTCTTTTAATTGATTTAATTGATTTAAAGATGGTACCCATTCAACTTTATGATATAGTTTATTTAAATTTGAGTTATTACGTACCTTCTTATAAATATTTGTAGCATTTTTTATACAATAATTTTCTATTTCACCAAAAACTTCACCATTTTCATTTATTAACTTAATATCAAACTTTGCAATTTCACTGCTATCTATTTGTTTTCTTCTTTTTATATAGCTATAAAATTTAGCGGGAATAGGTTTAACAATACGTATCCCTTCATAATGAAATGGTAAGAATAATGTGTCATTCATTAATGCATTAGCAGCATTTACTGCTCCATCCAATAAAGATGGATATAAGTAATATTTCTCTAACTCTGTAGAAAATTCCACTTCAAGATCCAATTCTACGAGCATTTCATCATTGCCTATATGGAGCTTTCTCGTATTTTTCCACCTTGGTCCAACGCTAATCCTTCCCTCTGTATAATCATCATAATTAACAATTATATGTTTATCACAATTCCTTATAATTCCTTGAATATCATGTTTTTCTTCTATGGACTTGTTATTTCGATAAATACTTCCTTCAGCATGCGTTTCATATTCATATCCATCTGCTTTTGAACTAAAAATATAAAACTCTAAGTGATTATCTTTAACTTTGACATGCGTATGTACTTCCTTTAACTCACCTTCCTCAATCATTAAAGGGTTACTAAAGAGAATATTTTTAAGTTCAATATCCTGAGATTGGTAATGAGTCTTTCCAACCTCTCTTGCCATCTCTATAAAAGCAGTACCAGGCATTAAATGATGGTCATGTAACTTATGTTCATTAATTTCCCAATGACTACTGGTACTAAAGTTTGTAGTATATATTTCAGTATCCTTTGACCTTATTACAAGTTTATCGAGAAGAGGATGCTTAACATTTTTGTTGTTTACTCTCATCAAATTTTGTTGTTGCCTCTGAATCCAGCAACGTTTTTTTTCAAATGGATAGCTAGGTACACTTATTTTATTTACTTTAATCCCCGAATATTTTAATTTCCAATTAATATCTGCACCACGAATATATAATTGACATAAATAATTAAGTGACTCTTTATCATAATACTCTTTCCACTGTTTAATAATAAACTCTGCTTCTCGACTTAGATCTTGTTTCTCAAATTCTGTAATTTCTCCAGCTTTTCCTTGAAATCTTTTTTTACTAATCACTTTATTTTCCCCGTAGAAAACACCTTGTATTTCTTGAGTAAGTATATCTGTATTTTCTAACTGATTAATCTTATTACGTAAGTCTTCCATATCTTTAACGTTAATAATTAAACGATGATTATAATGACCTCTGCCTGTATTAGCTGTATAACAAACTTCTTTTAAATCTAAATCTCTTTTTTCTTCTAAAAAAAGACTATAATTATAAATTAACTGTTTTAACCCACTAAGACTTTTGGATGATAAAGCAAGTACTTCATCTTCTGTAGGGTACGTTTCCTTTCTAACTATAGGTGCTTCCTCTAAAACAACATGACAATTAGTTCCACTCAAACCAAACGAACTAACTCCACATCTTCTTGGAAAATCTTTTTTCTCAATCTCTCTTAAACAATCATTAATATAAACTGGAGAATTTATAAAATTTATATTGCGATTAGGTACCGAAAAATGTAAATTAGGTGGAATTATCCCTGACTTTAAAATTAGTATCGCTTTTATCAATCCAGCTATTCCGGCTGCTGCGTCTAAATGACCAATATTTGTTTTTACAGAACCTATAGCGCAAAATTGTTTCTTATTGGTAAACCTTCGAAAAGCTCCTTCAATTCCTCCAATTTCAACAGGATCTCCAAGTTTTGTAGCTGTTCCATGTGCTTCAATATATGAAATAGTTTCCGGGTCAATGTTTGCATTTTCCCACGCCTTAACAATCACTTCTTCTTGTGCAGTTGAATTTGGTGCTGTAATACCAACCGAACTACCATCTTGGTTTATTGCACTTCCCTTAATCACTGCATAAATTTGATCTCTATCCTCTAAAGCTTGACTTAAGGGCTTTAATAACACAGCAGCTGAACCTTCCCCCGCTCCAGTGCCATCTGAGTTATCATCAAAAGTTCTTGTTCTACCATTGGATGCATTAATGCCTATATCACTATCTGAAAGTTCCTGACTTTGAGCAGGAATGAGGCTAATTTTAACTCCACCAACAATCGCTTGATCGCATTCACCATTACGAATTGCTTGGCACGCTATATGTAGTGCGGTTAAAGATGAAGAACAAGCTGTATCAATTACTATGCTTGGTCCTCTTAAATCTAGTAAATAACTAATTCTACTCGCAATAATAGACCTTATATTTCCTGGTGCGGATATACCAACTAAAGAATGGTTTGTTTTTTCAATCATAGATAAATAATTTTCTAATGCTATTGAACAAAAACCTAGATAAACTCCTGTATTTGTACCTACCAGTTTATCACCACCATATCCAGCATCTTCAATGGCTGCCCAAGCTGTCTCTAGAAAAATTCTTTGGTTTGGATCCATCGTACTCGCTTCCATTGGAGACAAAGAAAATAAATTATTATCAAATTGATCTATTCTATCCAAGTATGCTTTTTCTAAGAATGAAATTGGCTCTTTTATTTTTTCATCATTGCCAAATTTCAAAAAATCAATTATATCTTTTCTTCTTTCTAAAGGGAGAGGTCTAATGCCATCTCTCCCTTTCAATAGGTCATTCCAATATTCTTGAATTGAACTAGTTCTCCCAAATCTTCCTGACATTCCAATTACCGCAATGTCTTGATTTGATGTAGAACTAGATTCAATATTATCTTCAAAATTAAAATCAACTATTCCAATATTTTCTGAAAATAGGCTTTTTTTATCCACCTCTTTATCCCCACCTTCTCTTATAAAATTAACGTTTTATCTTCAAATTGCTGCTTAGTAAATAAATATTGTGTATTTGTATCCAAGAATAGTTGATTAAGTCTACTCTTTCGCTCCTCTATTGGAGTTTTTTTAGATTTAAAAATAAGCAACAACAAATCAATTGCTTCTTTCATATGAGAAATTTCAGCTTCTTTTCCTTCTCTTTCTAAATTCTCTTGAATTTCTTTCATCTTTCTATAAGGTTCAACTACACCTTGTTGATATTCCTCTTCATTCCAGTTAAAGTTTGGCGTACTTACCGCAATACCTAAACATCTCAAAATAAATTGAGGAACATATTTTCTCGATTTAATTTCCTTCTTTAAACTCTCAATATTTAAATCTATATCTGTCGGAATAGTTTTAATATACGGTATATTCTTTTTCATTAATTTTGTTAAAACTTCATTAGGCCCCATCTCAACAGCGAACTCAGTATTTTGACTATCTAAATAATCCATAGATTTCTTCCACTCCACTGGGTATACAACTTGTTTCACCAAATAATCAATTATAGAATCTTTATTTGGATATAGTTGCGCGGTTACATTTGAAATAACATTTACATTTAAGTTATTAAACTTATATTCCTGTAATTCGTAATAGAATTTATCTGCTGCAGATTGCATTAAAGGACTATGAAATGGTGCACTAACTTTTACTGGGATTAACTTAGCACCTATACTTTGTAAGTACTTCCCAGCCTCTTCAATTGCAGTACTATGCCCCGAAATTACATGTTGTTCTGCTGAATTACTATTAGAAACCACTACTAGATTCCCTTTCTTAGAAAATTGTTTAGATGCCTCCTCTACTATTTTTCGACCTAACCCAATAATTGCTAACATTCCACCCTCTCTCGCCATAACAGCTTCCTGCATAAGCTGCCCACGACGACGAGCGATCTTCACAGCATCTTTAAAATCAATAGCTCCCGCACAGCTTAGGGCAGAAATTTCCCCTAAGCTATGACCGGCCATATAATCAGGCATAATACCTATTTCATTCATATATACCCGATAGGCTGCTGTACTTACTGTTAAGATTGCTGGTTGTGCATTTTCAGTTTGAGTTAATGTATCTATATCTCCTTCAAAACATAATTTTTTTAAATTAAAAGATAGCACATCATTTGCCTCTTCAAACGTCTGTCTTGCAATAGGAAAACTTTCATAAAGTTGTTTTCCCATTCCTACATATTGCGATCCTTGTCCTGAAAATAAGAAAGCTAATTTACCCATCTAGAACACCTCTTTTTTTATAATTTCCAAAATAATATAAAAGTAGTTTTGTATTATCTTTTCAATAGATTTTGTTTTTATTCTATTTTTATTATATTGACATATTAAATTCATACCTTGTTTAGAGTCATCAATAGTAATTGATAAGTCACAGTAGGAAGGTATATCTATATTTTTATTTTCTTTTTGATAATAAAAATACGGTATAATGCAATTTATTGTTTTATTAAATCCTATTTTGTCCCCATCATTTTCCCACTCTAATTCAATACTATTCTTTAATTGCCTATTAGTTTGTAGAAAAAGTTCTTTAAAGTCATATAAATCATTAAGATTTGCAGTTATTACCTTACTTTTATCTGCATCTATTCTTACTTGTATTGAGATTTTTTCTTGTCCAGATACCTTAGATAATAAATATAAATACGAAGATAACATCAATGTTTCTATACTCACCTGATAATCTTTAGAGGCTTGTGTCAATCCACGTACTATCTCTTCTTTTATTTGGAAATTAACAATTTGCGTTTCTGCTCTTGTATCCTTATTAACAATAAATGATTGAGGGAACTTTATTTGTAATTTCATTATTTCTTCTAATTTTTTATCACTATCTTTTTGCTTTGCAATAAAATAAGCTAATTTACGAACAGTAGAATATGCAAATAAATCTGAGACTTTAACTTTTCCAGGATATATAGCCGATAACTTAGAGTGTAAGATAATAATCATCATTGAGTTTCCACCTAATTCAAAGAAATTATCATCCATTCCTATATCTTCCGTGTTTAATAACTCCCGCCAAAGTGAAAATATACTATCCTCGATTTCATTACCACGAGATTGATACTCTATTTCTACAATTTCCTTAGGACTTGGCAAAGCTTTTATATCAATTTTCCCATGCACAGTCATTGGAAACTCATTAACTTGTATAAAGTCTTTTGGTACAAAATAACTTGGAAGATAATGTTCTAAAAATATACGTAATTTTGAGACAGGTATTTCTGCATCTGCTATATAATATGCAACTAGACTGTTATCTCCATTTACATTTTTATTTATTGTTACAACACAGTTTTTAATTTCTGGATATTTTGACAGTTGATGTTCAATTTCAGTTAATTCTACCCGATATCCTCGAATTTTAGCTTGATGATCATTTCTTCCTAAAAACTCAATACTTCCATCTGGTAGCCATCTTGCCATGTCACCTGTTCGATACATTATTTCGCCTTGCTGATATGGATTTGCAATAAATCTTTCTTTAGTTAAATCTTCCTTCTGCCAATAACCTCGTGCTATTCCAACACCAGAAATACATAGTTCTCCAATAACACCAATAGGTTGCAGCTGCTTTTGCTCATCTAAAATATATACTTTAGTGTTAGCTATTGGTTTTCCAATTGGTATATTAGTTTCTACTTTACTTATTTCTCCAGTTGTCGTAACAACCGTATTCTCTGTAGGACCATAGTTATTAAATAATCTATATCCATTCTTTTTATATTTCCTTAGCTGATCACCACCTGTTAGTAACACACGAAGTGAATTATTCTCCAATTCAATAAATTGTTCACAAACCGGTGTTGGTAAGAAACTAATACTAATCTCGTTTTGCTCATAATAAGCATTCAAGCGTTGCATATCTAAACGAATCTCGTGTGGGATAATATGCAATGTTGCACCCTTTAAGATATACGGTAGTATTTCCCACGAAGATGCGTCAAAACCAAATCCTGCATATTGAGTACTATTATCTTGTTCTGTAACCTGGAAATATTCTTGATGCCAGAAACAAAGGTTTATTACTGATTGATGCTCAACTACTACACCCTTTGGTTTACCTGTAGAACCTGAAGTATAAATAATATAAGCCATATCATTTGATTGATTTATCCTTTCAGGATTCGAACAGTTTGAGCTATAACAAGCTGTATCTTCTAAATTTAATATCATTCTTTTAGTATTTAATTTTTTTACTAAATGCGTCTGAATCAATACTAATTGCACTTGGCTATCTTCAAGCATATAGGTAATTCGCTCTTCTGGATATTCAGGATCAATTGGCAAATATGCCCCTCCAGCTTTTAAAACTCCTAAAATTCCCACTAACATTTCTACCGAACGCTCAAGCATAATTCCTACAATTTCTTCTCTTACAATTCCCTTACTTCTTAACGTATGAGCAAGTTGGTTTGCTCTTTCATTTAGCTCACGATAAGTTAATGATTGATCTTTATATGCTACAGCAATATTATTTGGCGTTTTCTTCACTTGCTCTTCAAACAATTGAGACAGTGTCTTCTCTTTTGGAAATTCTGTTTTTGTATTATTAAATTGATACAAAAGTTGATGCTTTTCTTTCTCTGTAATGATTTCAAGTTCTCCAATTGACTGATCAATATTTTGTACAATCGTTTCTAAAATTCTAATAAAACGTTCTTTAAATATATTAATCGTTTCTTCTTTATACAACTTAGTTGCATATTCCCATTGAAAATGCAGTTGATTTCCTCGTTCCTGTCCAACAATCGTCATATCAAATTTAGAAATACCATGATTCCATTCATAATTTCTCATTTGTAATCCTTTATTTGGAATTGTTGGTACATCTATATTTTCTAAAACAAACATCGTATCAAATAGAGGATTTCTACTCGTTTCTCTTGGTAAAGATAGAGCTTCTACCAATTCTTCGAATTGATAATCTTGATTTTCAAACGCCTCTAATAGCTCTTCCTTCATTTCCTCAAGAAATTTTCTAAATGTTTTCTCTGCATTTACATCTGCTCGTATTACAAGTGTATTCACAAACATTCCGATCATTTGTTGTAAGTCTACATGAGATCTGCCGGCCGAAACTGTACCAACAACAATATCTTCTTGCCCCGTATGTTTGGATAACCATACTTGATAAGCACTCATTAATAACATATACATTGTGACACCAGTTTCTTGACAAATTTCTTTTAATTTCCTTGTCAATTTCTGATTTAAAGTAAATGAAACCCGATCACCATCAAATGTTTGAACTGCAGGGCGCGCATAGTCAGTTGGTAATTCCACTACCGGCACACCATCTTTAAAACGATTCGTCCAATATTCTTTTTGCATCTGAATTGCTTCACTTTGTATAAATTCTTGTTGCCATTCAGCGTAATCTTTATATTGTAACTTTAATGCTGGTAATTCATTCTCATAATAGAGTTCCATCAATTCTTTCATAAAGATACCAATGGATACACCATCCGCAATAATGTGATGAATATCAAGCATGAATACATATCGATTTTGTTCTAATTCCGTTAATCCTACACGCATAAGTGGAGCTTCACTTAAATCAAAAGGACGTATAAAGTCTGTTTTTTCATATTGATTATCTATGTCCTTAGGAATTATTTCTATATTAAACGGAACTTCATCATGAACTTTCTGTAAAATCTCTCCATCCTTAGTAACAAATGATGTTCGAAGAACTTCATGACGATAAATTAACCCTTGTAAAGCTCTTTCCAATTTGACAATGTTTAAATCGCCTTTGATTTCCATGATACTTGGTATGTTATATGTGATACCATTTAGATCTAAATTAGTTAAAGTATATATTCTTTGTTGGGCAGATGAAGCTGAATAATATGCTTTCTTTTCTATAGGTCTAATAACGCAATCAACATTCACATTAAGCTGTTCCATATATACAGATAGTTGACGTATACTTGAATGCATAAATAGTTCTTTTAAACCAAGTTTTATTTTTAACTCTTTTTGTATTTTAGCTAGAAGCACCATCGCTTTTAACGAATGTCCTCCTAATAAGAAGAAATCATCATGTACACTGATTTTTTCTATTTGTAAAACTTCTTGCCAAATTCGAACTAAATGTTGTTCCAATTCATTATCAGCTTCTTCATAAATTGTATCTATTCCTATACGTTTCTCATCAGGTTCAGGAAGAGCTCTTCGATCTACTTTCCCATTTGTATTTAAAGGTAGATTATCCAGCTGCATAAAGAATGTCGGAATCATATACTCAGGTATTTGCTTCATAAGTTCAGATTTCACTTTTTGAATGTCTAATTCAGATTCTTGAATAATATAAGCTACTAAGTATTTCTCTCCTGTTACAGCTTCTTTAATTACTACAGCTACATCCTGTATTTCTTCCACATTCAATAGACGAGCTTCGATTTCTCCTAATTCTACTCGGTATCCTCGAATTTTTACTTGTTGATCCATTCGTCCACAATATTCAATATTTCCATCTGGCAACCATCTCCCTAAGTCACCCGTGCGGTATAACCTTTTCTTCATGCTATTATGATAAATAAATTTTTCTTTTGTTAATTCTGGACGATTTAAATATCCTTGTACTAGACCATCCCCAGCTATACAAATTTCCCCTATTACCCCTATCGGATTTAATTGTAGTTGGTGATTTAAAATATAAATCTCCGTATTAGATAACGGTTTCCCAATTGGAATTTCATTTACTTTTCCAACAAATGCATTCGCTTCAGCTGCAGTTGCAAATACAGTACTTTCTGTCGGACCATACCCATTAATAATTTTTGTTCCATACACATCAACTACTTGTTTTACATGCTTTTGTGATAATTTGTCTCCACCAACTATAACTGTATGCATTCCTCTAAAACAGTCTACTCTTATATCTACAATTGTGTGGAAAAGTCCCGTAGGAACAAACATCATAGTAATAGATTCTTTCTGTATTACTTCAGAGAGCTTTTCAATATCTCCTATTACCTCTTTATCTACTAATACTAGTTTTGCTCCATTTAATAAAGCACCATAAATATCAAATGTAGATCCATCAAAAGCATAATTGGCTATTTGTAACAATTGATCGTCTGCTTTTATGTTCACATAATTTGTATCCTTCACAACACGAGATACATTGTAATGCATAGTTAAATTTCCTTTTGGGGTTCCTGTAGAACCAGAAGTATACATAACGTATGCTAATGATGATGAATCTTTAGAAATGCCAGGGTTCTTCTTCTCTTCTAATACCTCTTCTTTTATAATTTCGTCTAAATAAATCGTCTTCCCTTGTAAACCACAACTAGCAAATAAAGAATCGGCCAATTCATTTTCTAGATTCGATGTCGTTAACAAAATTTCAGTTTTAGAATCTTCTAGAATATTCATGATTCTCTCTTGTGGATACTGAGGATCAATTGGTAAATATGCCCCCCCAGCTTTTAAAATCCCTAAAATTCCTACAATCATTTCCACGGAACGTTCTACGACTAAACCAATAATCTGATTTTTAGTAACCCCTTGTTCTAACAACATATAAGCAAGTTCATTCGCTCTTGCGTTTAGCTCTCGATAAGTTAAACATTGGTCTTTATATACTACGGCAATATTCTCTGGTGTCTTCTTCACCTGTTCTTCAAACAATTGCGTTAATGTCTTTTCTTTTGGATATTCTGTTTTAGTATTATTGAAATCATTCAAAATTTTATGGTGCTCTATCTCTGTAATCATTTTGATATCTGCAATTTTCTGGTCTGGATTGTTTAGAATTTCTTTTAAAATTTGAATAAAGTGCTCCTTATACCTTTCTATTGTCTCTCTTTTATATAACTTAGTGGCATATTCCCAACGAAAAGATATTTGATTGATATTTTCCTCTGCCAACAAAGTCATATCAAATTTTGCAAATGCATAATTAGTTTTATGAGGCATAATTGTTAAATTACCAGTATTAAACTCTGAAATATCTATGTTTTCTAAAACAAACATTGTATCAAATAAAGGATTTCTACTTGTCTCTCTAGGCATTTCCAGTTCTTCTATTAATTCTTCGAATTGATAATCTTGGTTTTCAAATGCTTCTACAGTGTTTTCTTTTGTCTCTTGTAAGAATTGTCCGAATGTTTTACCACCCTTTGGATTTCCTCTAAGTGCAAGTGTATTCACAAACATTCCCATGACTTGATATAAATCAGTGTTATGTCTCCCAGCAGTAACTGTACCAACCATAACATCCTCTTGTCCTGTATGCTTCGATAACCATATTTGATAAATACTCATCAATGCCATATACAGCGTTACACCATTATCCTGACAGATTTGTTTTAATCTCTTTGTCAATGACACATCAATTTCAAAGAACACACTATCTCCTTCAAAACTTTGTATAGAAGGACGCATATAATCAGTTGGTAATTCTACTACCGGCACACCATCTTTAAAGCGATTCATCCAATATTCTTTTTGTATCTGAATTGCTTCACTTTGTATAAATTCTTGTTGCCATTCAGCGTAATCTTTATATTGTAACTTTAATGCTGGTAATTCATTCTCATAATAGAGTTCCATCAATTCTTTCATAAAGATACCAATGGATACACCATCCGCAATAATGTGATGAATATCAAGCATGAATACATATCGATTTTGTTCTAATTCCGTTAATCCTACACGCATAAGTGGAGCTTCACTTAAATCAAAAGGACGTATAAAGTCTGTTTTTTCATATTGATTATCTATGTCCTTAGGAATTATTTCTATATTAAACGGAACTTCATCATGAACTTTCTGTAAAATCTCTCCATCCTTAGTAACAAATGATGTTCGAAGAACTTCATGACGATAAATTAACCCTTGTAAAGCTCTTTCCAATTTGACAATGTTTAAATCGCCTTTGATTTCCATGATACTTGGTATGTTATATGTGATACCATTTAGATCTAAATTAGTTAAAGTATATATTCTTTGTTGGGCAGATGAAGCTGAATAATATGCTTTCTTTTCTATAGGTCTAATAACGCAATCAACATTCACATTAAGTTGTTCCATATATACAGATAGCTGGCGTATACTTGAATGCATAAATAGTTCTTTTAAACCAAGTTTTATTTTTAACTCTTTTTGTATTTTAGCTAAAAGCACCATCGCTTTTAATGAATGTCCTCCTAATAAGAAGAAATCATCATGTACACTGATTTTTTCTATTTGTAAAACTTCTTGCCAAATTCGAACCAAGTGTTGTTCCAATTCATTATCAGCTTCTTCATAAATTGTATCTATTCCTATACGTTTCTCATCAGGTTCAGGAAGAGCCCTTCGATCTACTTTCCCATTTGTATTTAAAGGTAGATTATCCAGCTGCATAAAGAATGTTGGAATCATATACTCAGGTATTTGCTTCATAAGTTCAGATTTCACTTTTTGAATGTCTAATTCAGATTCTTGAATAATATAAGCTACTAAGTATTTCTCTCCTGTTACAGCTCCTTTAACTACTACAGCTACATCCTGTATTTCTTCCACATTCAATAGACAAGATTCGATTTCAGCTAATTCTATCCGATATCCTCGAACTTTAGCTTGATGATCATTTCTTCCTAAAAACTCAATACTTCCATCTGGTAGCCATCTTGCCATGTCACCTGTTCGATACATTATTTCGCCTTGCTGATATGGATTTGCAATAAATCTTTCTTTAGTTAAATCTTCCTTCTGCCAATAACCTCGTGCTATTCCAACACCAGAAATACATAGTTCTCCAATAACACCAATAGGTTGCAGCTGCTTTTGCTCATCTAAAATATATACTTTAGTGTTAGCTATTGGTTTTCCAATTGGTATATTAGTTTCTACTTTACTTATTTCTCCAGTTGTTGTAACAACCGTATTCTCTGTAGGACCATAGTTATTAAATAATCTATATCCATTCTTTTTATATTTCCTTAGCTGATCACCACCTGTTAGTAACACACGAAGTGAATTATTCTCCAATTCAATAAATTGTTCACAAACCGGTGTTGGTAAGAAACTAATACTAATCTCGTTTTGCTCATAATAAGCATTCAAGCGTTGCATATCTAAACGAATCTCGTGTGGGATAATATGCAATGTTGCACCCTTTAAGATATACGGTAGTATTTCCCACGAAGATGCGTCAAAACCAAATCCTGCATATTGAGTACTATTATCTTGTTCTGTAACCTGGAAATATTCTTGATGCCAGAAACAAAGGTTTATTACTGATTGATGCTCAACTACTACACCCTTTGGTTTACCTGTAGAACCTGAAGTATAAATAATATAAGCCATATCATTTGATTGATTTATCCTTTCAGGATTCGAACAGTTTGAGCTATAACAAGCTGTATCTTCTAAATTTAATATCATTCTTTTAGTATTTAATTTTTTTACTAAATGCGTCTGAATCAATACTAATTGCACTTGGCTATCTTCAAGCATATAGGTAATTCGCTCTTCTGGATATTCAGGATCAATTGGCAAATATGCCCCTCCAGCTTTTAAAACTCCTAAAATTCCCACTAACATTTCTACCGAACGCTCAAGCATAATTCCTACAATTTCTTCTCTTACAATTCCCTTACTTCTTAACGTATGAGCAAGTTGGTTTGCTCTTTCATTTAGCTCACGATAAGTTAATGATTGATCTTTATATGCTACAGCAATATTATTTGGCGTTTTCTTCACTTGCTCTTCAAACAATTGAGACAGTGTCTTCTCTTTTGGAAATTCTGTTTTTGTATTATTAAATTGATACAAAAGTTGATGCTTTTCTTTCTCTGTAATGATTTCAAGTTCTCCAATTGACTGATCAATATTTTGTACAATCGTTTCTAAAATTCTAATAAAACGTTCTTTAAATATATTAATCGTTTCTTCTTTATACAACTTAGTTGCATATTCCCATTGAAAATGCAGTTGATTTCCTCGTTCCTGTCCAACAATCGTCATATCAAATTTAGAAATACCATGATTCCATTCATAATTTCTCATTTGTAATCCTTTATTTGGAATTGTTGGTACATCTATATTTTCTAAAACAAACATCGTATCAAATAGAGGATTTCTACTCGTTTCTCTTGGTAAAGATAGAGCTTCTACCAATTCTTCGAATTGATAATCTTGATTTTCAAACGCCTCTAATAGCTCTTCCTTCATTTCCTCAAGAAATTTTCTAAATGTTTTCTCTGCATTTACATCTGCTCGTATTACAAGTGTATTCACAAACATTCCGATCATTTGTTGTAAGTCTACATGAGATCTGCCGGCCGAAACTGTACCAACAACAATATCTTCTTGCCCCGTATGTTTGGATAACCATACTTGATAAGCACTCATTAATAACATATACATTGTGACACCAGTTTCTTGACAAATTTCTTTTAATTTCCTTGTCAATTTCTGATTTAAAGTAAATGAAACCCGATCACCATCAAATGTTTGAACTGCAGGGCGCGCATAGTCAGTTGGTAATTCCACTACCGGCACACCATCTTTAAAACGATTCGTCCAATATTCTTTTTGCATCTGAATTGCTTCACTTTGTATAAATTCTTGTTGCCATTCAGCGTAATCTTTATATTGTAACTTTAATGCTGGTAATTCATTCTCATAATAGAGTTCCATCAATTCTTTCATAAAGATACCAATGGATACACCATCCGCAATAATGTGATGAATATCTAACATAAATATATACTGGTTTTCTCCAAACTCTATTACTCTCGCTCGTATAAGTGGTGCTTGTCCTAAATCAAAAGGACGTACAAACTCATCAATAACATCTTCAAAAGATTTATTTTTTATCAAACCTCTTTCTAATTCAAAAACAATTTGATCATTAATACACTGTATGACCTTATCATCTATAGAGTGAAAAGAAGATCTTAATATATCATGCCTTTGAATCAATGTTTGTAAAGTATCTTCTAATCGTTTGATGTCCAAATTTCCTTCTACTATCACTATATTTGGTATCTGATAAGTAGTATTTTCTAAGTCATATTGAGACAAAGCATATATTCGTTTTTGAGCAGATGAAACATTATACTTTTCCTTACGTCCTACAGGCTTAATACTCGAAAATGCATTTAACTCTGTAGAATAGATATATTTACATAATTCTCTAATATTACTTAATCTAAATATTTCTTGTACCTTAATTTCTACGTTAAACTCCTGATGAATACGCCCAGCTAAAATAACTGCTTTTAATGAATCTCCACCTAACACGAAAAAGTCATCAGTAACACTAATATTTTCAATTTCAAGAAACAATTCCCATATATTAGCTAAACGTTCCTCATAATCGTTCTCTGGTGCTTCATACTTAGATCCAATCTCTAGATTTGCATCTAAATTTAATAATACTTTTCGATTTATTTTTCCATTAGTAGTAAGAGGCATCTCCTTTACAGCAACAAACATGGACGGAATCATATAATCTGGAAGACTCTTCATCAAGAATTTTCGCAATTGTGAAACCGTAAGTGCATCCCTTAATACTAAAAAAGCTGCCAAAATCTTATTTCCTTCATGATCTAATCTATCTAACACAACAACTTCTTGGATAGATTCATGTTTTCTTAAATGCTGCTCAATTTCTGCTAATTCTATACGGAATCCTCGAATTTTAACTTGTTGATCAATTCTTCCTAAATATTCAAGTTCTCCATCAGATGTAAATCTCCCTAAATCACCAGTCCTATAAAGATATGCATCAGTCTGTTCTATAAATGGATTTTTAATAAATCGTTCTAACGTTAATTGAGGACGATTTAGATAACCACGAGTAACACCTTCTCCACCAACATATATTTCACCTGGTACACCTGTAGGAACAAATTGTTGATTTGAATCTAGAAGGTATACCTGTAGATCAGGAATAGGTTTTCCAATTACACTTCCTACTGTTTCCTCGACATCTTTCAGAGTAATTGGACGATATGTAACGTGTACGGTAGTCTCTGTAATCCCATACATATTTACTATTTGCGGTTTCTGATCTCCATGATTCTTCATCCATCCTTTTAAACTTTTAGGGTCTAAGGCCTCTCCACCAAAAATGACATATCGAAGTAATAGCTCCCCACGTTCTTGTAATCCCTCTTCATACCTAGTTAATTGTCGAAAAGCTGATGGTGTTTGGTTTAAGATAGTCACTCTTTGATCAATTAATAAATTATAGAAAGCTTCAGGTGAACGACTTACTTCATAAGGTACTATAACTAACTTTCCTCCATAAATTAATGCTCCCCAAATCTCCCAAACAGAAAAATCAAAAGCATAAGAATGAAATAAAGTCCATACATCTTTTGCATTAAATCCATACCAATGATCTGTAGCAGTAAATAACCGAATAACATTATAATGAGTAACTAATACCCCTTTAGCTTTTCCGGTAGAGCCCGAAGTGTAAATAATATAGGCTAGGTCATTTGCTTGATTTATAATTTCAGGATTAGAATGATCATTGCTATAACTCTCCGGATTTTGTAAATCTAAAACACTATACCTATGGCTTAACTTTTCAATCAAATGTGTTTGAGTCAATATTATTTCCGACTGGCTATCCTCTAACATAAATTGAATACGTTCATGAGGAGAGTTTGAATCAATCGGTAGATACGCTCCGCCAGCTTTTAAAACCCCTAAGATTCCTACCATCATTTCTATTGAACGATCCACCATAATTCCTACAATGCACTCTCTTCCTATTCCCCTAGCTTGTAAAGTATGTGCTAATTGGTTTGCCCGTTCATTTAATTCTTTATAGGTTAAACTTTTATCTTCATATACTACTGCAACTTTTTCGGGATTTGTTTCTACTTGTTTTTCAAATAACCTTTGTAACGTTCCATGTAATGGATATTCTCTTTTTATTTCTTTCAATTCATCACTTAATTTAATTTGTTCTTTCTTTGTAAGCATATTTATATCACTAATCTTTTGATCCAAATCCCGCACAATACTATTTAATATTTCTACATAATGTTCTGTAAATAATTCAATAGTCTTCTTTTTATATAAATTTCTTACATATTCCCAACGAAATGTTAATTTTCCATGATGCTCTTTAGCGGACACTGTCATATCAAACTTGGCAAAAGGATAGTCGACATTACATGGATTAATTTTCAAACCATTCAATTTTATATCTGATATATCCACATTTTCCATAACAAACATTGTATCAAATAATGGATTTTTACTTGCTTCTCTTGGTAACGCAAGTACTTCAACTAATTCTTCAAATGGATAATCCTGATTATCAACGGCCTCTAAAATTTTTAATTTTATCTCTCCTAAAAATTCACGAAATGTCTTATTACTATCCAATTCCCCTTTTATTGGTAAAGTATTAACAAACATCCCTACAATATTTTGTAAATCTGCATGCATTCTTCCGGCCGCTACCGTACCAACTATAATCTCTTCTTGTGCTACATATTTAGACAATAAAGTTTGATATGCACTTATTAGTAGCATATATAATGTAACACCTGTTTCCTGACAAACTTCTTTCAATTTTCTCGTAAGTTCGGAATCAATTGTAAAATATACATTTTCCCCTTCAAAGCTTTGTACGTTTGGTCGTACATAATCAGTAGGCATATCTACTTTTGTAACCCCATCTTTAAATTGGCCTACCCAGTATTCTTTTTGCCTTTGAAACTCCTCACTTTGAATAAACCTTTGCTGCCATTCTGCATAATCTTTGTATTGTAATTTTAATTCTTTTAATTCTTTACCATAATATTCATCCATTAATTCTTCTATAAGAATACCAATAGATAGACCATCTGCAATAATATGATGAATGTCTAATATTAAAAGATGTTGCTCTTTTTCTAATTCTATTAACCCAACTCTCATCAAAGGTGCTTTAGTTAAATCAAATGGCTTTATAAAATTATTAAATATTACTTGAATATCTTTACTCCGAGCTACTTCTTTTACTAATACAAATGAGACCTCTTTCGATATATTTTGTACAATTTGATCATTATGCATTTTGAAAGAAGTTCTAAGTGAATCATGACGTTTAATAATCCTATCTAACGCTTTTTCTAATCGTTTTACATCAATGTTACCTTCAATCATCATTACAATCGGAATGTTGTAAGCTACACTTGTTGAATCATATTGAGATAATGTATACATTCTTTTTTGCACTGAGGAAACTACATAATTATCTTTACGCTCCGCACATTTAATAGATGAATATAAAGACTTTTTAGTTTTAGAGATACATTCAGCTAGTCCATGAATTGTAGGATTCTCAAATAATTGCTTTAAATTAATTTCTACTTCTAATTCTTTTTGAATTCTAGACAGTAAAGTCATCGCCTTTAATGAATGACCACCCAATAAGAAAAAGTCATCAAAAATACCAATGCTATCAGCCAAGAGTATGTCTTTCCAAATACAAACTAATTTTTCTTCTATATTGTTTCTAGGTGCCTCATAAGAAATGTTAGTTCCTATATTTGAATCTGGCTCTGGAAGTAACTTTCGATTTACTTTACCATTAGGTGTTAAAGGAATTTTATCCATTTGTACAAAATAAGAAGGAATCATATAATCAGGAACTTTATTAGATAACTCCACTCGTAGTTCTGAAAAGTTTACTGCTTTATTTAAAACTACATATGCACAAAGATAGGAAATACCATCTTGACCTTGTTTACCAATAACACTCGCTTCGGCAATAGCCTCCAGTGAACGTAAGTGGTATTCAACTTCAGATGTCTCAATACGATAACCTCTTATCTTTACTTGGCTATCCACCCTCCCTAAAAATTGAATATTTCCATCTTCTAAATATCTTCCTAAATCCCCTGTCCTATATAAACGTTCCGTCTTATCTAATAATGTATGCTGCAAAAATTTCTGTTCATTTAGTTCTTCATTATTCAAATAACCTTTTCCTAAGCCATCTCCTGCTAGATAGATTTCTCCTGTAATTCCCTTTGGCAAAACATTCATCTGCTTATCTAAAATATAGACTCTTATATTGTCAATACCTTTACCGATAGTAGGACATTCTTGATAAATTGAAAATTGATCAAATGAAATTACTTGAGCAATTGCCCCAATAGTTGTTTCTGTTGGGCCATAATGGTTCATAAATTGGATATGTGAGCAATTTTCATATATCTTTTCTATATCCTTTACATTAATTTCTTCTCCCCCTAAAACTATCAACCTTACATTCTCCAATACATTTGATACAAATGCAGGATCATTTATAGTAAAAGAAAATAATGAAGGCGTAAGCTTTAGATAGCTTAAGCGATGGTATTGAATATATTCTAATAATTTTGATGGAGAAGTATATGTTTCTTTTCTAATAATGTGCAACTGACAGCCATTTAAAAGTGCTGAAAATAGAGATGTATAACCTAAATCAAAAGAAAATGATGATAACAGCCCTGTTCGATCTTCATTTTTTAGTTGTGCGGTTTTGGTAAACCAATTGATATAATTTATAACATTTTTATGACTAATACATGCACCCTTAGGCTTTCCAGTTGTACCAGAAGTATAGATAATATACGCTGAATCCGATTCCTTACTTTTAAAGTCACATATTACATTTACATTTTTATAAATTTGTTCATCATCTATATAAGTAATTTCTCCTTGAAAATTAAGATTTAACAATAACTCTTCTAAACATTTCTGTGTTAATAGCCTCTTAGCTTTAGTATCGCTAAGCATGTATTTTATACGCTCTGGTACAAAAGTAGGATCTATAGGCAAAAACGTAGCCCCTGCCTTTAATATTCCTAATATACCAATGATCATTTCCAATGAAGGCTCAACCATAAGACCAATAATTTCTTCATGCTGAACACCTTTAGAGGATAGTGTTTTTGCTAATTTTATAACTTTATCATTCAATTCAGCATATGTCAGTTTCCGATTCTCAAATTGAACAGCAATATTTTTAGGAGTTTTAGATACTTGCTTTTCAAATAAATCAATAATTGTTTTTTGTTTACAATATTCAACTTGCTGAAACTCTTCCTTCAGTATTTCTTTTTCCTCTAAAGTTACAAAATCAATATCTTTTATACTAATATTTGGTTGAATAGATACCGTTTCGGCAATACTTTGAAAATGCTCTTTCATTCGTTGTACAAATGATTCCTGATACTCCAAAGCATTATACCCAAAACGAATATGTAGTTCTTCTTCTGGAATAACAACTACATTAAAATCATAATCAGTCTCCTCATATGCATCTATATTCTTAATGTTAAAACCTAGATATTCCTCATTATTTGAAGACATTATATTTTCTAACGGATAATTTTCAAAAACAATTACATGATTAATTAAATTACGATTCAATGCTGTATTTGCTTGAATCTCCGATAATGGAGAGAAATGGAAATCACTTAAACCTACAACCTCAGTACCCACTTTTTTTAATAACTTTGAGAATGGCATAGAACCATCAGCTTGAACCCGAATTGGAATACAATTAATAAGTAGTCCTACCATTTTATCTATACCATCTAAGGCTGAAGGTCTCCCCGATACAACAGATCCAAATACAACATCATCTAATTGATTATACTTTTGGAGAAATACCCCCCATAATGTATGAAATAGTGCACTTAGCGTAACTCCATTTTGTTGAGCAATTTTCTTCAATCTTTCGGTTACCTGTTTACTAAATCGAAAGTCAATTTGCTGTAAATCATATTCTTGACTTTGCCTGTTTTTTATTGCTTTAGGAATCCCCGCTACTTGTTCATATCCTTTAAGATACTGTTTCCAATATGTTAAATCATTTTCCCTCCCCTCTCGTTTTTCTAACCATTTAATATATTGACTATACGGCTTAGTTTCATCCAACTCTATCTTTTTATTATTTATTAAATTTCCGTATATCTCTCCAAACTCGCGTAATAATATTCCCACACTCCATCCATCTAAAATAATGTGATGGAAGCTACAAATAACAAGATATTCTTTAGAAGAAAGTTGAAAAATATTAATTCGAAAAGGCAGTTCTTTAGCTAAATTAAATTGATTTTCTCTATCTAATTTATAAAACTTTTTTACAAATTCTTCCTTATCGTTCTGATTGTATAAAGAAATATCCTTAAGATTTATATCTATTTTTTCTTGTTTTAACACAATTTGAACTGGTCTTTTTACATTTTTATAGATAAACCTAGCACGAAGCACATCATATCTAGCAACTAAAACTTGAAGGGCTGCCTTAAAAGCTGAAAAATTAAATGTACCTTCAATTGAAAAAGTGATTTGCTCTAAATATGATCCTGCTTTTTCATTCATTGCATAATTAAATAACATCCCCTCTTGCATGGGGGTTAAGAAGTAAATATTTTGTATGTCTTTTTTTGAATACACGTTCCTTCACTCCTACAAATTTTCAATAATATTAAATACCTCATTTAAAGTGTCAAAATCTAAATCACAAGAAGTAAAGTCGCTTGGTGTTAATTCAAAATCTTCTTTATTTACACAGTGCTCAATAACTTGAAGAAGATAAGATTTGTATCTTTCCGCCATCCGTTCAATAGTATGTTTTTCAAATAGATTTCTATTATAATAAAAGTCCATATATAGATGTTTATTCATAATACCGCCTTCTAAATTCAGAGAAAAATCTAATGGATAGTTTGAACTAACTTCTTGGCCCTTCATTTTCGAAAGCATATCAAAATCTTCCATATTTTCCAGTTCAAAATCACCCATGAAATTAAATCCAATCTCCGGACTTAAATTATCTATAAATCCTTCTTTATCCGTTAATCTTAAATATTTTAAAAGAAAATACCCTATTCCCTTATTTGGAACTTTGCGTATGGTTTCCTTCACTTTTTTTATATAATCACCAATCTCATTTACATTCTTCATTTGTAGAACAAGTGGATATATAGTAGTAAACCAACCAACTGTTCTCGTTATATCAATATCATCAAGAATATTTTCTCTTCCGTGACCTTCTACACCTATACAGATAGTTTCATTTGAATTCCATTCATGTATAGTTAAACCGAGTGCTGAAATAAGCAAATCGTTTATACTTGTGTTATATGTTCTATTTGCATATTTAATGAGATTTATTGTTTCTTCCGCTGTAAAATAAAGACTAGTCTTATCATAATCTTTCATAAAATACTCACCTGAAAGAGCTTTCTTATTTATGAGAGCAGGCACATCCACCTTTGATAATTCTTCCCAATACGATATTTCTCTTCCTATTTCATCACTTTGTGCATATTCTTCCAGCTGTTTTGCCCAAGTTTGATAAGAATCCGTTTTATTGGGAAGCTGCATTTTTTCTCCATTGATTGCTTGACTATAAAGAGTTGAAAAGTCTTCAAACAGAATTCTCCAAGATACACCATCTACTACAAGATGATGTACCACAATTAAAAGATAATCTCCTTCTCCTGTTTGAAATAAACCTAGCTTTAAAAGCGGACCATCTTCAAGTGATATATTTCTTTGTATTCGATTACACTCATTCTCAATTTTTTCTTGCCTATTCACACCATCTGCTATTTGTAAAACCTCAAGCTCAAATAATGGGTTTTCCATTCCACGATTATAAAGATTTCCATCCTTTAAAATAATCCTTAATGCATCATGATGTGCTACAATTTTGGAGAATATCTCATTAATTATATTGACTTCAAATCCCTCTGGCGCATGCAATATATATGATTGATTAAAATGTTCGACCTCTTCAAATCTTTTTTCAAAAAACCATTTTTGAATCGGTGTACATGGTACTGAACCAGAAATAATCTCATTATTGTATTTTTGTTTTTTTTGAGTAACATACGCACTCAATTGACGAATATTTAAATTAGATAACAAATGTTTTACGTCCAAATAATAACCAAGTTGATTTAATCTAGATGACACTTGAATAGCTTTTATAGAGTCTCCACCAATATGAAAAAACAATTCATTTACTCCAAGTTGATCAATATTTAATACTTTTTTAAAAATACCTAATAACATTTCTTCCATTGAATTTTGAGGAAGCTCTATATTAAAACTTTCTTCTTTATCCCTTATTTCGTGATTCAATAAAGCTACCTTATCAACTTTCCCATTAGAGTTTAGGGGGATAGCTTTTATTTGAATTATTTGTGATGGCATCATATAAACAGGAAGACTTTGCATTAATTTATTACGTAACTCAAAAATATTTAAAACTGTATCAGCTACCGTATAGGCAATTAAATTTTTATCTCCCTCATTTAATTCTTCAACTACTACAGCTACATCCTGTATTTCTTCCACATTCAATAGACGAGCTTCGATTTCTCCTAATTCTACTCGATACCCTCGAATTTTTACTTGTTGATCCATTCGTCCACAATATTCAATATTTCCATCTGGCAACCATCTACCCAAATCACCTGTACGATATAATCTTTTCTGCAGATTATTATGATAAATAAATTTTTCCTTTGTTAATTCTGGACGATTTAAGTACCCTTGTACCAAGCCATCCCCAGCTATACAGATTTCCCCTATTACCCCTATCGGATTTAATTGTAGTTGGTGATTTAAAATATAAATCTCCGTATTAGATAACGGTTTCCCAATTGGAATTTCATTTACTTTTCCAACAAATGCATTCGCTTCGGCTGCAGTTGCAAATACAGTACTTTCTGTCGGACCATACCCATTAATAATTTTTGTTCCATACACATCAACTACTTGTTTTACATGCTTTTGTGATAATTTGTCTCCACCAACTATAACTGTATGCATTCCTCTAAAACAGTCTACTCTTATATCTACAATTGTGTGGAAAAGTCCCGTAGGAACAAACATCATAGTAATAGATTCTTTCTGTATTACTTCAGAGAGCTTTTCAATATCTCCTATTACCTCTTTATCTACTAATACTAGTTTTGCTCCATTTAATAAAGCACCATAAATATCAAATGTAGATCCATCAAAAGCATAATTGGCTATTTGTAACAATTGATCGTCTGCTTTTATGTTCACATAATTTGTATCCTTCACAACACGAGATACATTGTAATGCATAGTTAAATTTCCTTTTGGGGTTCCTGTAGAACCAGAAGTATACATAACGTATGCTAATGATGATGAATCTTTAGAAATGCCAGGGTTCTTCTTCTCTTCTAATACCTCTTCTTTTATAATTTCGTCTAAATAAATCGTCTTCCCTTGTAAACCACAACTAGCAAATAAAGAATCGGCCAATTCATTTTCTAGATTCGATGTCGTTAACAAAATTTCAGTTTTAGAATCTTCTAGAATATTCATGATTCTCTCTTGTGGATACTGAGGATCAATTGGTAAATATGCCCCCCCAGCTTTTAAAATCCCTAAAATTCCTACAATCATTTCCACGGAACGTTCTACGACTAAACCAATAATCTGATTTTTAGTAACCCCTTGTTCTAACAACATATAAGCAAGTTCATTCGCTCTTGCGTTTAGCTCTCGATAAGTTAAACATTGGTCTTTATATACTACGGCAATATTCTCTGGTGTCTTCTTCACTTGTTCTTCAAACAATTGCGTTAATGTCTTTTCTTTTGGATATTCCGTTTTAGTATTATTGAAATCATTCAAAATTTTATGGTGCTCTATCTCTGTAATCATTTTGATATCTGCAATTTTCTGGTCTGGATTGTTTAGAATTTCTTTTAAAATTTGAATAAAGTGCTTCTTATACCTTTCTATTGTCTCTTTTTTATATAACTGAGTGGCAAATTCCCATTGAAAAAAGAGCTTGGAATTATATTCTCTTCCAATTAAAGTGAGATCAAATTTGGACTTTTGATGATTAAATGTATCAAGACTTACTCTTAATTTTTCATTTTCAAATTCCAAAGTATCCATATTTTCTAAAACAAACACTGTATCAAATAAAGGATTTCTACTTGTTTCTCTTTGTATCTTCAGTTCTTCTATTAATTCTTCGAATTGATACTCCTGGTTTTCAAATGCTTCTAAAGTGTTTTCCTTTGTTTCTTGTAAGAATTGACGGAATGTTTGACCACCCTTTGGATTTCCTCTGATTGCAAGTGTATTCACAAACATTCCCATGACTTGATATAAATCAGCGTTATGTCTCCCAGCAGTAACTGTACCAACCATAACATCCTCTTGTCCTGTATACTTAGACAACCATATTTGATAAATACTGATTAATGCCATATACAACGTTACACCATTTTTCTGACAAATTTGTTTTAATTGCTTGGTCAGAGTCACATCAATGTCAAAAAATACACTATCCCCTTCAAAACTTTGTACAGAAGGACGCATATAATCAGTTGGTAATTCTACTACCGGCACACCATCTTTAAAAAGATTCATCCAATATTCTTTTTGTACCTGAACTGCTTCACTTTGTGTAAACTCTTGTTGCCATTCAGCGTAATCTTTATATTGTAACTTTAATGCTGGTAATTCATTATCATAGTAAAGTTCCATCAATTCTTTCATAA
>NZ_CP014288.1 GCF_001595725.1 Bacillus thuringiensis | reverse complement strand
CGAAAGGTTACTTTCGAACTGAGAAGCTCCCACTTCAAGCTTTGCTAAGTGGCGAGTAGTTCATAACACAATAAAATAGTTAAATCAAATAGTCCTAAATTTAACCTTTTATAAAGTAATTTCATACAATAAAATCATGAATGCAAATATATTTTCTCTCCGAAAAACAACTCAAAGAATAAATAAAAAAGATATTCGTAATAATCTGTACCCTTTGTAAAGGACATTTTGAAAAAAGTTAGGCAACATCAAGAAGATGATTTCTGTATCCAACAGGAGTCATCTTTTTTAAATTCCATTGATATCTATAATGATTATAATACGTCATATATTTCTTAATCTCTTGTTTCAATTCATTAAAGGACGCGCAAGGTTTTATATGAGCTTCATCTTTCAGATGACCAAAAAACGATTCTTGTGGGGCGTTATCCCAACAGTTTCCTCTTCTTGACATGGATTGTCCAAGATTTAGCTTTTTGACTAGCTTTTGATAGGTAGGGCTTGTGTAGTGGATCCTTGATCTGAATGAATATAAGCACCTTCAGTCAATCGAATCCGCGGATTCCTTTTTAGTTTATGGAGAGTTGTCGTTACGAGCTCTAATGTCATCTGTTCTGAAACATGGTAAGCTAAAATTTCATTAGTTGAGCCGTCTAAAATTGTAGATAAATAGGCCCTTTGATTCTTACCATAAACTAAATAGGTGATATCTGTAAGAAGTGTTTCCCTGGGGTATTTTGTTTAAATTCCCGATTTAATTGATTCGGTACTATTCGATGTTCTTTTGTAGCTTTAAGCATTCTTTTATAAGGATTCGCTTTGCGAACCGGACAAATAATCTCGTATTTCTTCATAATTCTACGGATACGCTTTAAATTGTAGACAACTTGAAACTGACCCGCCAATGTCATCTTTATCTGACGAGCCCCCTTCTTTCTATTTCTAAATCGAAGTGCTTTTAATATGATTTCCTTCAAGATTTCATCCCGATCACTCTTTTGTTTCCGTTGTTCTTGAGATGAAACTGAAAAGTAATTATAGTATCCCGAACGGGATACACCAGCTACTTTACACAAATGACTGACCATATTCCTTAAGTTGTATTTCATGATGACAGAACGAATCAAGATGAATTTCTGACTAGGTGGTAGTATTATTTCCTTCTCATCCTCCCTTCCATAAGTTTGATTTTTTTTAGCAATTCGTTTTCCGCCTTTAGTAAGTTTCGTTCGGCTTCTAAACGGGCATACTTTTCTTCTAACGTAAGCTCTCTCTCAAGAGTTCTTCCAGCGTTTTCGATACGTGTATCCCTTAAACCCAATACACCATTTTTTCTATAAGCAGCACGCCATCTACTTCCCGATGACATAACTCGTTTCATTCCAATCATATCTATATCAAAACCACATTCTTCAAAAATATTTCGAGGTAGCTTTCCTTTTTCATTTTCATCAATAAAAATATGCTTAAATTCCTCTGTATAAGTGATACCTTTCTGACTTACAGATTTTACGTATAGGTTATTTGATAGAATTTGAATTTCTCTTTCTGTAAATAGTTTTTTTGTCATTTTCAACATTCTCCGATCCCGATTTTCCTTTTATTATACAAGAAATACCCTATAGAATAGACTTTTTTCAAGTGTCTATTCTATAGGGTACATTTTATAATGAATATCTTTTTTATTTATTCTTTATATAATTATTTTCTAATATAACGATTTTTATATAATTAACTAGACTTATAGACTCATATTATTTCTTTCAAACAAAAATAAATATATTAATCTTATAAAAAAAGAAAAAATAACATATAAACATCTATTTAATCCAAAAAGGGGGATTTACTAGTAAATCCCCCTTTTCTTTCAAAGAAGATCAAGTTATGAGTGCAAAACAAGTGTCCAAAGCTTGTTCCACACTATAAATATATGCTTTCAATTCAAAATGGTTCAAAAAATTTTATTTAGTACTATCTATTTTTAAAGATAAAAAAGTCTAACAATATTTTAACGAAAATATATACTAAGCAAAATTCCATAAGAAAAATATGGATTTTATTACTTTAACCTATTTTCTATTTCAAAATGAGAAAAATCACTATTATACGAGCCTTCACACAAATAAATACATTCCATAGCATATTAAAGTAATGTCAAAACACTCAAACATAAACCAAGAGGAGGCTTTTTAAATTGAGTGAAAAAGAATATAGTAAAAATAAGAATTGTAAAGTTAAATCAGAATCACGAATTCCACTCACTGATACTGAAGCAATACCCGTTCTTACAACCAATCCTAGAGTTAAAATTCCAGTTGTATTAACAGAAAGAACACTTCAAATTGTTGTAGAAGCGGAAATTCCACTTTCTCCACCAGCAGTGGAAATTAAGAGAGTATTAAAAGATGTATTTTTAACACAATGTAAACTAGTACCTGTTGAATATGAACCAATTAATGAAACAGGATTTTTCCAAGTAACAAGAGCAAAATTGTTTGTAGAAGGTTATATTCGTAAAAATATTGAATACGCTGCTAAATACTGCAATGGCGTGCTTCATGATCGAATTGCAAAGGTTCGATTCTCTGGTTTTGCTGATATAACTGAAGATGAATTCCTTTCCTTACCAATTATAGCTTTTTCTTCGGAAAACAAAGCACGTTTTATTAATCCAAAAAACAATGATGTTCCTCGTCTAGACAAATACTTCTTTGGAAATAATGTTTTCTATAATGAACAACCATATTGTGAATTAATTAGTGCAGAATTTTATGAACTTGATTATTCATCATATGATGTTCATCATGATTCGAAATATGATGAATATCCTGAGAAAAATCATGATAGATATTATGATAAATATCAAGATAAATATCAAGATAAACATTATGATGAATATCCTGAGAAAGAATTTGACAAATTACGTGAAAAAATTGTTCTTGATCTTACTTTGAAAGTATTACAAACTCAACAAGTACAAATCGGATAAAATAAAAAAGTAATATTTTTAAAGCAAATCAATTATTTTTCACATTTCATTAATTAAAAAAGAAAAAAAATCCCTTCAGATCTTTATTCTAAAGGGATTTTTCGTCCACATAATCTGTATTATCAATAATTTTTATGTATCTACTCTAAAATACTCTGGATGTTCTACTTTCATAGATAAAATGTTACCACACTCAGTACAAATATCAGCAACCATTCTTGAAAATTGATTAAAAAGGTTATTCGTACTAATAAGTTTTAAACATTCTTGGGCATTTAATAAATCTTCCTCTATTTCTCTAGAACCACAATTAGGACATTTCTTATTCATTTTCTATTCCTTCTTCCTAAAATTTAGTTCATATAAAATCAAATTATCAGTAATAACCCAAAAAACTCAGAATTCCCATATAACTCTAAGCTTTACCTTTGTATTCATTTTTCTATATTTTTTAGAAGTAGCAAGAGATAATTAAACAAATTTTAAAAAATCATTTCCAAAACTCATACCATTTCCTATCTTTACTTGCTGCAATCATCTTCTTAACTTCCTGAACTTCCCTTATTGTTTGTATAAGCATTTCATCGCTTCTTTGATTCTTCGCTACGTCTTCGCTAGTATTCACCGCTATAAGCCTTTGGGATTCCTGTATCGTTTGTATAGCGCTCAATAACTCTGATTCTCTTTGTGCAAATCGCTGATCTTGTTCAACTAAACGTTTATTTAATTCTTGTAGTAATTCATTTTGCTTTTCAATGATTTCATTTTGATCTTGAAGCATCATCTGTAGCGTTGTAGCGTTAAAATCTGGTTCTTCATAGCGCTCAATTTCATGTCGCTCTAATGGCAATACCTCAACGCCTTGATTCCATGATACTATTTGTTTTGTGGCGTTTTCTAATGTCATGTCTGTATCATTCTTTAGGTTGATAACCTTACGAAACACCATTACATCACTTTCTGTATATTTCCTATGGCCACGTTCATTTTTTATAAAAGTATAACCCTCTTTTTCTAGTACATCAGCATACTTACGTAATGTACTAGATTGAATACCTAATTGCTCTGCCACGTCGCCGGGACTATATAGCGTCTTCATAGCGTCTCACCTCAAAAATATATTCGCTATAGCGATGATATACCCTTTTTTCTAATAATTCACGTATTACTTTTTTCAAACCATTAATCTCCATAATCTTTACATAAGCAATTTGTATAATTCCTATTACAGATCAAATTTTAAAATTGAATACTCATCCCATCCCAATACCCACATCAAAATCTTTTTTCTATATACAAGATTTTATGCAAAAAAAGAGTAAAGAGGATGCCACTGATTCCCGCCCTATCAACGATGTATAAAATCCTGTATAAGAGATGACAAGACAAAAAAGAAGAATCCTTGTATTTACAAGGATTCTATGAAAGTATTTGCTACCGATAATAGGACGTTATGTTAACCAACCATGAATAAGTATTCATCATAAAAAACAGTTCGTTTCCTTTACTAGATCTTTGCTTTTCATTTCCCATAACTCCATTGGTTTTTACCCTTTTCTGGGGTCCCGTCCTACACTTTTTATTCCACGGTTCACTTGACCATGAGCCTCTACACCCTCAAACTCCCAAAGATAACCCCAGCGGGCAAAAACCGCCCTTCTGGGGCCACCTCTGGTGAGTTTGCATGAGGGTGCCCCTCATGGTCAAGTGACTTTCGCGGCATAAACGTTCCGGACTCAGTGATCAACCCTTCTCTAGTTATTCTCCCTTGTATTCCTATTACAAAATCTCTCATATCTACATTAATATATTGTATAATGTACTTGATTCTATGTGGTATCACATAGAATCAAGTACATATTCTCCCCTCCGGGGAGCCCGGTTTATCGCCTTAACGGCTTTAAACCGGGAAGATCAAGAGCATCTGACGAATCATCTTACCGTCCTTCGTCCTGTAAGATTCAAGCAGGGCAAAATACGCCTGCCTTGGCATGATAAAAGCTAACGCTTTTCCATGCCTGCGGTCAGACGCATTCATTTTTGATTCTCGCTGCGCTTGAACCAAAAACAAGCTCGGCAAGCCGAGTGAATGGTCTTCAGGCGTATTTTGCCCTGCGGGACTTCCTGGACAGAATGCTTCGCATCTGTCCAGATTCTTTTTCTAAATCAGCTCACGCCTCTTAGAAAAAGACAAATAAAATCGCCTTCCGGCATTTTTATTTGTTTGATCAAAATGTCATGCTTCGCATCACATTTTGTATTTTCCAATCTATAGCTTTGCTATTAGATTGGTTCATTCAAAGTCAGCTTTCGCTTTTTTGAATGAAATTAAATAAACATTTTTAAACAAATGTTTATTTAATAAAAAACGAACGATGTGAACATGTGTAAATGTACACATAGCGAAGACACATAGCTTCGCTATGGATTCCCAAATAATTAAATGCACAAATATAGCAAAGACAGGAGGCATCCCTATGGCCGCGCCACGGAAACATATAAGGATTCTAAAAACAAAAGAAATTGAAGGCATGGATATGCTTTGGAAAACTGGAACAGCTACCAGAGAACAAATGGAAAGAGAATATAACATCAAAGGAGATCGTCTAAAAAAACTTTGTCATAGCGGATATTTAGAAGAACGTACAGGAAAAATTGTTTTAGGGGAAAAAGGGATAGAAAAGTTTAAGAAAGAGGGAAAAGAGTATCAATATAAAACCGGTATAAATAACGCTAAACATGATATTCGTCTCTCTGAAAAATACATCTCTCTACCAAAAGAAACAAGAAAAACATGGAAAACAGAAAAACAATTGCATTCAGAAGCTCAAAAAGACCTCAGATACAACGATTTCAAAAAAAGAATAGTAGAGTCCCATCCACAAGGAAAATTCCAGCCAACGCCCGATGGGGCCGTCTATAGTGAAGCGCATAGCGGTTACATTGCCATAGAGGTGACAACACGTAATTACAAAGAAATTGATATTCAACAAAAACAAGAATTTGCAAAAACATTTTTATCCGGATATGAACAACTATAGGAGGAAAAAACATGGCAATACAACCAACATTTATTGTTCCACATACTTTTTATACAGTACATGAAATTATGGATAATACGAATTCACCCTATATCTTAAACTTACATGAAATTCAGGAAGATCCACATAAGAGAAAATTAAGTGATGAATTACATTTATTCATCATGAAGCATTATCATAATCTATTTACATTTATGCTCCATCATCAGCCCTACATGTTAAAATCACAGTTCCTAGATCTATTTGGTTACCAAAAAGGCAAAAAAAATAAATCTAGAACACTTGGATACGCAAAATTAAAAGAATTAGAAGATAAACTATTAATTGGTTCTAAATCTTTTTATGGTGCGGAATATATTTATTTATCTTATCGAGCTTACTATTATTTTGGCCAAGAAAAAAAGGTACTACCAATTGCACCTGGAGAGAATGTACTCTTCCGCCATTTTACTCGTATGGAAGACTATCTAGAATTAAATAAACAATATACAGATCCAATATTATTAACCGCATTACTTTGTTCTCACGAGCATTATTATCTATTACATACAGAACCCTTTTTCCCAATTAACCCAATACAAGAAAAAGATACATGTTACTTTGGAGAATACTTCCCAAACAACAAAATACCTAAAAATCTTGATATGGACTTTGTAACAGACTTTCTGATAAAAACGAAAAAAGAAAATAGAGGATTGTGGTTCATCAATGAAGAGACACCCGATACTCAACTTCACGTACTCATTACATTTATCGATGAACTCTTTAAAATCCTTACTACACGTTGTTCTCTTAAATTACTTATTAATGATCAAAGAGAATCTTTACGAATCGTAGCAAATATTATCCCGATACCAGGAACATCTTATATCACAATTAATAATCTAATCTCAGATATCTATCATATTGAATTTTTATTAAAGATTTGTTTCCCAACAGTAATAACAAGCTTTACCTTTATTGTGATGAACCAAGATCATGAACGTGAATTAAACAATATTATAAGTAGAATTACTAAACTTAGAGAAAATAAAAAGAACTTACAACCATGGCAATCTATGATTGATCCAAAAAACATCAAAATCCGAAATACAAATCTATTTAGACGTTTAAATTTCAACGATTCCTATGAATCTCAACGAGAGAAACCACTCCCACAGTAAACACTTACTTATCGTAAGTGTTTTTTTGTTTTCTCCCTACTTTTGAGGTAGAGGTTGGCCGGGGTGTGGGGAGACCCCACGTATTGCGTATCTAAAAAAAGAGTAAGAACGAATTATAGAACGTTAGATCAAGCGGTTTGGCTCGTATAATGAGTAACTCAAGCCGATATGCCTACATCCCACTTTTGAGTGTATCGGCTTGGCGATGGAAGCAAACGAGCCAAAAAAAGTTTGGCAAGGATGTTAGAAAAAAGAAAAGTCTTCGACTTTAGCCGAGGATTAACGAGGCGACTTTTTTCTAGCAAAGGTGGAGATTTTTAAGTGATCTTTGCTTAAAAATACTACCTGTTCCTTGCGGAACTTTTAGCCCTATATATAGAGTGAGATAGAGAAAATGCAAAAAACCAGTAATATCAAGGGTTTAAAGTGTTCGGGGTGTTAAAAAAAATTAACACCTGTGTTAATTTTTTTTAACACCTATTTTTTAACAAAAAAAAAAAAAAAAAAGTGCAATAGTTAATTACACTTTTTTTAAAATAAATATATCGGCAATTTATGCTTTTTTTTGCTTCCTTCAAGTTGAATGT
Organism: Bacillus thuringiensis; assembly: GCF_001595725.1. GTDB lineage: Bacteria > Bacillota > Bacilli > Bacillales > Bacillaceae_G > Bacillus_A > Bacillus_A thuringiensis_K. The sequence continues at coordinate 4,707 of NZ_CP014288.1, read as the reverse complement.
TTCTTAATGATTTTGCAAATATTTGTTGTGTAGCTCTATCAATATCATCTTTTGGTGCATTACATAATATATTAGGGTTAACAAACCAAGTACGAGAAGAACAAGATCGTCCATCTTCAGTAGTTATCCCAGTTTCTGCAACCCCTAAAATCCCTTTAACAAGTAAATCATTCATAATCTTAGAAATAGAAGTTCTTGTTTTTCCTAATTTTTTAGCTAAATAACTTGGAGAAGCCGCATTCGGCTTAATTTCCTCATCATTCTTTTCAACAACAACATTTGATTTAAACTCTAAGAATCTTGAAAGCTCAAATAAAAAAGCTTTCTCTGGTTGAGTTAAATAACCAATCTCACATAAATAATCAATATTCTCTGTTATCATTTGCACGAACTTCACCCCATCAGTTCGTTTTTTCTTCTTACCAATGAAATAATCGTTACCTGTTGTACTATGTAGAATCTGTAGTAAGACTTGCTGCTGCTCAGCTGACAAACCTATATTAGCTTGTTCTAAAAAATCTTCAACTTTATTCTCTCTTACTCGTGATTTTTTTTCAGAATGTCCTATATTGACTATTTTCGTCATAATGTTTCTCCTCTTTTCTAACATTTACAACTAGAGATGAGAAACATTTTATGCTATGATTCTTATAGTAATTAAAAATGAATATATACAATAAAAACCCCTCTTCTCTAATTGATTTGCTTGGTCGCTTTCAATTATAACATGAGGGTTTTTTTATTTATATAAAAGTTCTGTGCAACTTAGTAATTTATCTTTTATTCTCATGAAATCTTATAAACAATTAGTTTATATATATAAACTAATTGTTTTTTAATCGAAAGGAGTTTCTTTAATGGAATATGAATAAATTAAACAAAAAGCCTAGTAAAAACTAAGCTTTTTGTCTGAAAAAAAATACCTTTTTTCACCTTAATACACTTTTAATTTCACACTATTTTATACAACTAATAATAAAAAGTTCCAATGTAAACTTATAAATATTAGTTTACATTCATTTCGCCTTAAACATTGACTTCTCAACAATTCTCCTGATATTCTCAAAATACATAACAAAAGTATACATTCAAAACACTGTAAATAAAGAGGTCATAAATACATGAACAAAAAACAACATCTTATTGATGTCCAACCCATCCGTAGCAAAGAACAGATCGAAGATATGAAATGGGCTCTCAAACGTCATTGTTCCGAGCGAGACTATATTCTCTTTCTTGTTGGCATTCATACCGGACTACGTGTAAGTGATCTACTCCAACTTGAAACACAAACCATAGTAAAACTAAGACAAAAAAAGAGAAAAGAATTTAAAATCAAAGAAGGAAAAACAAAAAGAGAACGCATGATTAACCTAACTTCTATTTTTTATGAAGTCTATTCCTATGCCCAAACTCTAGAAAATAACTGGTTATTTCCTTCTCGAAAAGGAAATCAACCCATTAGTAAGATCCAGGCCTATCGACAATTACAAAAAGCCGGAGATTTCGCGGGTATAGAATCTATAGGGACTCATACCATGCGCAAAACCTTCGGCTATTGGTTCTACAAACAAACAAAAGATGTTGCTATGTTGCAAGACATACTTAATCACAGCACACCACAAATTACACTAAAATATATCGGAATCAATAAAGAAGAAAAAGATAATATACTTGATGTATTTCATATTTAAAACATCATAAAATATAAATCAAATAAATAAAATTATACCTTTTATAGATCAATTTCATATCTTATCTTTTTTAAATAAAAAACCAGATTTTATTTACCAAGCAGATAATTCTTTTTCATTATAAATCTCTAATATAATTATTGCTTATAAAGTTCAATATAAACTCATAATAAAACTACCAATTCTCAATCATCTTTTGACCTTGTTTAAAAGAAAAAGACTTGTTACTTATAAATTTTAAAGAATTACTTTTTAAATCTAATCCATAAGTACTTAAGACCCAAGGAAAATCTTCGGTATTATTATAATTCATTGTTTCTATCTGATTCTTTTGATTAAATCTCGGTGGAAAAACATAATTTAAAGAACTATTTAATGGTACCAATTCCCCTTTACTTACATAATATAAGTATCCAACTTTTGTATTGCAATCAATTTCAAGTGAAACTGTAATTAGATCAGGATATAATTTTGATTTTATAGAAAAAACCGATTTTTGGGTTTCATTATAAGGAAATCCTTTTAATATAATAGGTGTCATATTAATTTTTTTCTGACCTTGTTTCTGAATCGCAAAAGTATAATCCCCTACATATACTTTATCATCACCTCCACCACAAAAATAATAATCACTCTTAATTTCTTCAGGAGCAAAAAAATAAACCTTATAATTAAAACCAGAAATATCTTTAATATTTAAAACAGCTCTACTTATTTTCGAAACATTAATATTGGCATAAGAATAGCTTTCAAAATGAAAATAACTGAATATAAACACTAACAAACATAATAATGCTTTCTTTTTATTCATTATTTATCTCACCCCTTTTAATTACTAAATATAATGTTTCTCAAATTTATTATAACTATACAAAAAAGAGCCTATAAATAAGGCTCTTAAAATAATATATAAACTTTAAAACACACCCAACAAAATCCTTTTACCTAAAACCATCTTTCTCAAGCTGGCACCAAGTTTTTGAACCAACAATTCCATCTGCCACAAGCCCACGATCTCTTTGGTAATTTCTTACTGCTTGCTCAGTTACACGACCAAATTGACCATCAATTCTTCCTGAATAATATCCAATATTCCGAAGGAATTCTTGAAGTTCTTGAACCAAATATCCAGTGCTGCCTATGCGAAGTATTGGACGATTTTGGCTAGGGCAAACTGGACCAAAACCATCTTTTTCAAGCTGACACCAAGTTTTTGGACCGACACGTCCATCTACAAAAAGCCCACGATCTCTTTGATATTGCCTTACTGCTCGATCAGTTACAGAACCAAATCGACCATCAATTCTTCCTGGATAATATCCAATACTCTGAAGGAATTCTTGAAGTTCTTGAACCAAATGTCCAGTACTATCTATCGAAAGCGTTGGACGATTTTGGCTAGGGCAAATTTCTTCTCTTTGAATCATAAAACCGTCTTGCTCAAGCTGACACCAAGTTTTTGGACCGACAATTCCATCTACCAAAAGTCTATGATCTCCTTGATAATTTCTTACTGCTCGATCAGTTACAGGACCAAATTGACCATCAATTCTTCCTAAATAATATCCCGTTCTCTGAAGAAACTTTTGAAGCTCTACAACCCAATGTCCAGTGCTGCCTATGCGAAGTGTTGGACGATTTTGGCTAGGGCAAGAGGGAGGGATTGGACCTGAACCTCCAGAAAAACCGTCTTGTTCAAGCTGACACCAAGTTTTCGGACCAACAATTCCATCTGGAAGAAGTCTACGATTGCTTTGATAATTCCTTACTGCTCGATCAGTTACAGGACCAAATTGACCATCAATTCTTCCTGAATAATAACCAAACTTCTGAAGAAATTCTTGAAGTTTTACAACCCAATGTCCAGTGCTGCCTATGCGAAGTGTTGGACGATTTTGGCTAGGGCAAGGAAATGAACCTCCAGAAAAACCATCAAGCTCTATTGCAGAAATAATCACAGTACTTAAACCAAAAGGACTTTGATATATTACCTCTACATTTTGATTTTGACCATGACCAAAAGTCCTCTGTATAAATATAGGAGTTCCCATGGAAAAATATCGTGTATTTGCTGGAGCTGCAATTGTTTGCCCAACATAAAAACTATAATCTGTTGCACGATATTCATTATCCAAACATTCATGTTCTAAACAACCATCATATTCATAAGTATCCTCTCTATACAAAGGTAAATATGAATTAAAATCTTGATACATATTTTTAAACCTTCTTTCTCATAAAATTTATATTGTATAAAACAAGACATAAAATATAGGTATGTAATAGGGCATATGTATGTATCCGCTAATTCCCATCTTATATAAGCCCATATTAAAGAAAATATTTTATATATAACATCTAATTATTTATATATATAAATATGAAAATAATAAATAAAAAACCACAAAAATCGCTGTGTTTTTTTATCGATCAAGATTATATTATAAATGCTCATTGCATTATATGTTTAATTCCAAAAAATGTTAACATGTGGAGAATTCAAATAAATATTTTACATAAACAAAAAGCCTAGTAGTACTAGGCTTTTTATCTGAAAAAAAATACCATTATTCATCTTAATACACTTTTAATCTCACACTATTTTATACAACTAATAATAAAAAGTTCCAATGTAAAACTTTGAATTTAGTTTACATTCAAATCACTTTAAATGTTGACTTTTCTCCATGAAATTAATAAAGAAGAAAAAGATAATGTCCTAGATGTATTTCATATTTAACGTATTCCCCGAAAAAATTCTCCTTCCTCAAGCGTGTGAAGGGCATAGCCCAACGGTAGGTGGGAGATGAATTTCGGTTTAGCCTAGCCAAAAAATTTTGATAAACTAGCTATATGAAGTTCTTCGATAACTTGATATAGAAGATTACAGGAAGAAAATAGAGTGCGAAAACCAAGCCATTCGGTTCCTGCGTAAAATATGAACCATACCAAAAGAGCGACCATGCGTTAGACATCTAGGGGTGGAACACCCCGAAGTAACGCTCAGGGAGTC
>NZ_CP014287.1 GCF_001595725.1 Bacillus thuringiensis | reverse complement strand
CCATTCTTTGATGATTCCCATTTCGCCCCTCCTAGAACATGATTAAGATTTTGATAAATACATAACCAATGAAACAAACTCCACCTATTCTCATTCCGTGATACATTCCATCACTTAAAAGTTTAGCTGCTGCAACGTGATCATTCTTTACAAGATGTTTCTCTAATATCGCTCCACCAATTGTTGTTACTCCTAAAACTCCTAATGAAATAAATGTCGTTAGCATGTAAAACTCCCCTTTATAAACAGAATTTTAAACATTGATTCTATAAGGGGTTATCACCCCAAAACCTTGATAGCATTACTTTGATAGATAACTTGATAGCTACTTTGATAGTACAAATACTAGTTACCTTGATAGCAATTAAGCTATTTACTTTGATATCTGTTTTGATAATAAGTTTGATAGCTAATTTGGTAGCTACCTTGATACATCATATTGTGGATGGCTTGTACATTATTAACACTTTTGTTTAAAAAAATTAAGCTTTGGTAAAAATGTGAGTAACAAAGTGTTTAAGAATAGGAGTGTTTAATTTGTTTGGTTTAGGGAAACCAATATCAAGGTTTGGTAAATTTCTAAGAAAAAATAATATTACTCAGACAGATTTGAAGGACTGGAGCGGAGTGAATCAAAACACACTTAGTCGAATTTCAAGGTCAAACAAACATAAACCATCAATGAGTAACGCTCAAAAGATTATTAAGGCTTTGAAGAAAAAAGGATATAAAGTTGATTTTGACGATTTCTGGATGTAATTAGAAAATAATCTTACAATTCCCTTCTAAAATTGGTATGATTTACTTAATTCAATAGGGATCACCGACACTTAGGGGGAAATATTCATGAAAAAAGCTTTCAAATTCGGTTGTTTTGGGTTTATTGCATTATTTGTAATCCTTGTTATTGCACTAATAATCGATATATCTAATGACGATCCAAAAGAAAAAAGTAAACCGAAAGAAACTGCTACAGTAACTGCAAAATGGGAAGAAAAAGTTAAAGAAATTGCGTCTAGTGATAAATCTACAACTGAAAAGTTTGATGAAGTAAGCAAATATGCTCAGGGTTACAAACCATCAAAAGATGAAGTTAAACAATTCGGTGATGAAATTATTAAAGAATATAAAGATAAAAACTATATTAAAGATGTATCTAACCATGAATACATGTTAAAAAACCTTTTCAAATCACAAATTATTGATAAAAATGCATCAGATAAAAATTTAAAAGATTTTGCTTTTGATTTCTGGCAAAACTCTAAATATAATTACCGTGGCGTTGAAAATGTAACGAGTAGCGCTACTCAAGCTAATGAGCGCCAAATGGATAAAGCTTTAAGCAAAATGAATAAATAGAAGAAATAAAAAAAGCCGCCCAATAGGACGGCTCTTATTTTTTACTTCTTAATATACTCGTACCACCAGTTTCTTTCATCCATCCAAGCTGTAATTTTATCAAGTTCACCATTTGGTAATACCTCAGTTTGTAAGTACGCTAATCCAGTTAATGGATCTGATACAACTTGTCCTTTTGTTCCACGCTCATTCATAGCATTTGCTACTTCCTGAACCATTGAGATACCAAAACCACCAGATTTAACGTATTGATAGCCGCCATTAGAAATAGTTTGCTCTTGTTGTTTATTTCCAATGAACCAAGATAGAGGTTTGTCTCCAACTAAAGAATTTAAATCAACCTTTCCAATTCCATTAAGCCATCCACCTGTTTCCCCGTCCGCGTATTGCCAAATGTCGCAAGGGTATTTAGGTTTAGGGCCACCATAACGAGGAATCCAAAGGAAATCAGCTTTTACATTGTTTAATCCATATTTGTTATACATGTGGTGACTTACATAAAAACCAACTTTCCACCCTTTGGACTTACAACGATTAATGAAGGCTTGTGATGCTTCCGCTATCTTTTGCTCTCCACATGATTTCAATGTATCATCTTCAGTATCTAAAACTAAGAATTTAGCATTAGGACTAACACGAGCCATAAAATCATCTGCTTCTTTGATTGCATCGTTTACACTTACAAAACAACCATATGCATAAGCAGCGTGGGGAATATTTCGTTTCTCTAGTTCTTTTACATATCCGTTATAATATTGGTCTATCATATTAGAACCGTATTGCACACGGCAAATACATAAATCTAATTGTGGACCGAGTACATCCCATTTTATTGAACCTGCATTCCATTTAGAAATATCGATAATTTGTCCCATTATTGAACATCTCCCTTTTTCTCTTCTTGTTTTTGTTTACCGCCCAAAACTTCAACTGCATTTGTCAAAGCTTGTGGAAGGGGAATTCCCATGCGACCAGCATTTTCTAAAAGTGAAAGTAATTCATTTCCGATAAAGAAAAAGATTGTAGCTTCACGAATAGCACTATTTGTCCCTATTGCTAAATCAGCTTGAGAAGCTGCTCCGACCAAAAGAAAAAGCACCACCTTTTTGGCGATGCCTTTGAAACCAACTTTACTTTTTAATTCTCCGTTATAACCTGCTGCAATTACTCCTGTGATATAGTCGATAGCTGCCATGATTAGTAGAACTTTCAATGTTGTATCCCATCCTCCCAAAAAGTACCCACAGAAGCCACCAAACGTAGCTATAAATGTTTTCATTAATACATCAATACGATCCACATTCTTTCCTCCTTTGCAAAAAAAAGCCCACTATTGCGCGCTTATAATTAAATCTTCTCTTCCTTCTTTAGTTAGGTAAGCGTCGACACGTTCCTTGTACTTCAACATAGGACCATCAATTACTACTTCTTGATATGTGTAATATTCTTGAATAATCATCATCGCCATAAATTCGGCCATTTACATTCACATTCCTTTCAATGTTTGCTGCATGATGAATTCAGCCATTGCCGCCTTAGTTACTTCTAGTTCTGCTTTTAGTTTATCCTTTTCAGATGGCTCGGGTTCTGGTTGCGGTGGTAATTCCGGTTTCAATTTAATCCACTTCCCATCCTTGAAAACAGGATCATAAATTAAATCTGGACAAACTTCTAAAGTACAATTTGTTGGGATGTCAGGCTCATATCCTATAACAACATCTTCTTCATATGGTACTTTAATAGTTTCGTAATCCACTTTTCTCATTACACAATCAGGACACTCATATTTGCTAATTGGTTCTTCCACATTCTCCGAATCAGGCTTGTAAGTACCATCTCCAATAGATTGATGAAGCTCACATAATTTCTCTTCTGTGACAACTTCTTTCTGTTCTTCACAGTAGAATGTTTGTTTCTCGATAATCGGTTTTTCGTTTAAAGGAATCATTTCAGTGAATTTACCGTCATTGTCATAACAATAACCGTAATGTTTAGCCATGTGTTCTCCTCCTTAGTTAACTACGTAGGTAGCTACGATTTTCGTTTGCTTGCCTGTAGTATACATTTCGACTTTTCCATCCCATGTGATATTGACACCTACGACACTACCGTCATTCGCTAAAAAGTTCATACTAACAGTGTTAGCAGGTCTAACATCTACAGGTAGTGTACAAATTAAAGCACTAGCAGACCCGACGTTTCTAGTTACCTCCATACGAACGGTAACTGTATTACCTCTTCTATCTGCTATTGGCATATAACCAGAATTGGCGTTTGTAGCATTTTCTGTAAGAATTAAAGTAGCTAGTCCGTCCTTTAATTTAGTTACGACATTGGAGTTAGCTCCTACACGGATGTTCAAGTCTCTCACGTCAAGCACTCCAGTGTTACCGTAAAGAGCCATTTGGTTAGACCAGTTAGCTGCCCCTGTTTCATCAATAGGAGCGACTGCGTAGAAGTTATTTGTCGTGTTTATCGTGTGTCTAACGCCCTTAGAGTAAGCGCCTGACGCGTATGGACGCATATCCCAAGCGGCTGCTGAGCCTCTTATTGTGATAGGGGCGTCGAACGTAGTTTGACCTGTAAACACACCACCTGCCGACCTCATAGGTGTTAAGACATTAAACTCGCCTGTAGTGGTATTGTATTCCCAAACATTTTTATTCCCTATAACGTCACGAACCCCAAAATGGGTATTAGAGAAAGCGTATAAGTTAAATACTTCTGTCCCGTCTTTTTGAAATGCCAGTTTTTTAGTAGATGCTCCTGCACCATTTATAGATAACGGTCCAGTCATCGTGTCTCCACTACGTTTCACGACATCCATTGTATTCAATTTGTTTTGCAATTGAGTTAATTGTGTATTAATTGAAGTCCATCTACTATTAATATCATCTACCAACCATTGTGCTAGATTAATCAATTCTTCTAATTCGGAAATATACGGTCCACTCATTGTATTCCCTGTCATTGCATCAGCTAATGTTATTAATCCGAAATCTTGAGTAGACGCTCTAACAGTTCCGCCTTGTTCAATTGAAAAGTATGATCTCTTTCCGATACCAGCTACACCGAACGTTTCCGGTCTAAAAGTATATTCAAAATTACCTTGCGTAGCATTGATTATTTTAACGCCGGAAGTATCGCGGACATAAGCATTATTAGGTTTCAATCCTTCATAATAAATCGTATTTCCAGTTAAGTTATAAGGAACACCTCCATCCACAACAAATACATTTACAGTTACAGTTCCTTTATCTCCCTGACGACCAGTAACAACTGCATTTAATTGCGCTTGCTGAGTTTTGTTTATATCCAATACTAGTTTAATTTTCATATTGTTTTAGCCCCCCTTCATTATTGACGGTTTCAATGTCGCTTTCGGTTAATACTTTTTCTTCAGTGTGCCTGTCAAAAATACTAGGTTTTCTTTTAGTTGCAGCTCTGAAACCAAATTTCGAAACTTCAGGTTCTTTTTTTACAATTTTAATTTCATACGAAAAATCTATATCTCTATCACTTTCTACAGTAAAATATGTTTCTGTTCTATTCGATACCCAAATATCACCGCGTCCATATTTACTAAGAAATACATGATAATTTTCAGTTTCATATTGTAAAAAGTCAGGAAGGTCGATCCGTGTATATCCATCCACAGTTGATCCATTGCCAACATGCGTATATGTTTCATTTGAATTTAGAGGAGCAAACATTTCTTTTTCAATCGGTTCGGGTGTATCTAATGAATATGTGGAAAGTGAAGCCGCATTAACGTTTGTTAATGTACTTCTAATATCGGCATTAATAATGCTATATCCATTCATGTCTAAAGTTTTCCAAAAGTTGATACGATCCCAGGTTGATAATTCTATAAGAACATAAGAAGTATCACCTTCTTTGTACATGAATTGCGTTTTACCTTCGTTCGAAATGAGTAATTTGTTCGTTGCGTCTTTTCTTATCCCGCCTTTTAAATATGTGCCGTCTTCGTTAAAACTTATCCCGCCACTGTAAACGTGAAGCGGTTTATACGTATAAAAACTAGTACTATTCAAACCGGCCCATGCTGTATTAGCGTTATTCTCCCTTAACAGAAAATCAATACCAGTATCAGAAATTAAACCTAATCTCTTTGTATTGCTTCCGGTAAATAATAATTCTTGAATATAATTTTTCTTAGCCCCTAAATTCGCATCGGAAAGAACTAACTGTCTTGCATTCATCCACATGTCACGCCATGCGAATATTCCTCTAGTTCCGTATGTTGTAGTAGTATCGACTATTTCAAAGTTCGGATCATGCAAATCAGTAGTTGGATTGTAAACAGAAAAACTTAAATATCGTCCTGGTGTAATGTTCATGGTAACGCCTTTTGAGTTATCGGAAACACGGTATTGATAACCTAAACTCCCTATTCGAGTAGCATCGGCATCATAAATCATTAATTGGCCCAGGTTATTCAATTCCATTCGTTTTACGCCATTAACTTGTGATTGCAAACCTTCTGGCATCATTTTAATAGTGTTACCGTATTCGTTGAAACCTGTTCTAACCATTCCGGCATCAAGTGTACCAGTCTTTATGAAATCCGCTACTATTGATCCATCTTTTGTTATCGCAACGCCATATGGTCCATTTACACCAGTTGACGAATAACCTAATCCATTAACATTCCATTGCCAAACCTTTTTAGCGGTCATTTCGTTATTTGTATCCATTATTAGAATACGATCTGGATAAACACGAACGTAAGAACCAAAACCACTGTTTATAAGGTCTGTAGCGTTCTGTCTAGCTTGTTCCAGAATGTTAGGGCCTAAGTCTTGTATTTGTCCTTCAACGCCGTCTATCCTGTCGTTAGCAGTGCCTAATCCTGTCTCTAAATCGTTTACCTTTCCATTTGTAGTATTTAAATTTGAATTCGTCTCATCTAAATTGGTTTCTAAATCATTAACTTTTCCGTTTGTGGTGTCCAAATTACCATTCGTAGTATTCAGGTTGCTGTTTGTTGTATCTAAACCATCTTTCAATTGGTTTAACCTTTTGTCAGCATCACTAAGACCTACATTAATATCAGTTGTTATATTCAAAACTTCATCTTGGATTTTATCAATCTTATTCGTTTTACTAGTAAATGAATCTTTAAAATTACCAAGCGTTATATCAATGTATCTCTCTTTTACAGGATCATACTTATAAGATATAACTTTAGCTTGAATGTAAATTCCGTCTTCATCATGCTGCACAGTTACCGTATCACCCATATAAACAGACTGTAGAACGGCGAAATTTTTATATTCTTCCGTTTGGGATAACTCTTGGAAACTAACTTTATACGATGCTAAAGGCTGGTCCACACGATCTATTTCAAACATAGCGCGTGCTTTCTGCCTTAAGAGTTCATAAGCATCTTTCAACGGTATAGCGTCTTCATCATCAGCGTACTCACCTATAGCCGCTTTAACATTTTCGAATGCCACCGTTTTGATCTTAGGATTAATGTATTTGTCCACATTAGCGCTCGTTACATACTTTTCAGGAAGAAGCAAACCGTCAAAACCAATTGGCATTATTTTAGTTATAGGACTTTGCCAATCCACACTGGCTTCATATCCTAATAAATTTTTCTTATGTTGGATTTTAACACCACGATCCATTCCGCGTTTTTCTAAAATATTTACAAGGAAATTGTCCCTTTTTAATTCTCCACCCCAACGATTCAAGAAACAATTATCTTTACTTGTATCTAATAAGGCTTCTACTGGATTCATTCGTACTAATCGGGCGTTATTCATTTTTCCGATATCACTGAAGAAATTAAATCGGCTAGGGTATTGTAGAGCACCTTTTAATTGAGTTAACGCTCCTATCCCTGTTTTACCTACAATATTTGTATCCTCTAGAAAATTATCAATTAGATCATAGAAAACGTGATAACAAAATACACTTAAAATCCCCATTGAAGCTGAAGGGTTAGCTACCCTAAACAACTGATCCCCATCTGGTGTTGGTACTTGTATTAAACTTTGCCCTTTTATATCTAATCCATGTGGAGAGAATAACGGATATTTGAATGACAGTACGTAAACCCCATTTAAATCTTCTTGAACAGTCGCTTCATGAACAGCATCACTTAATATACCAATACCATTGTGTAAAAAGTCTGTTTCATCTGGTTTATAAAGTTTAATCACACATATCTACCCCTTATTTCTAGTTCGACTTTAGAGACTGTTCCTGTCCACGATATTGTGTTTTCGCCTTCTTTCAATATTGGGTAGTTACCAATCATTTTATTATTCATTGGAAAACTGCCGGAATAACATAACAACAAATCAGAATCAACAACAACTGAATTTGCAACATCTTTAATTTGAAAGGCTATTCCATTTACGTATACAGTTATTGTCCCGCTACCTGTAATGGTGAATTTAGGCAATGAATAAAGTGTCCCATAGTTCATAACAGTCATTCCGGTTACTAGTTCGATAGGTTGCTCAATAATATATTCATAGGGATCTGACTTAAATGTAACTTCGAATTGTCCATACTCTTCGAATTGATTATCAATATCTCCTATGTCCACACTTTTTATCTTTCTATAGACGTTATCATCAGTAAATGAAAGTATTTTAGCGTTTCGTAACCATCGTTTTATTTTTCTTAGTAAAGGTTTTATATTGTAGTCTTCTAATGCATTAAAGTTAATTGTAAATTCTACATCATTAAACCCGTCTTTTTTCGTCAGGTCGCCGTTTTCTCGTCCTGGAATACGAATGTATTCAACTCTTTCTGTAGCCGTCGGAATAAGCGGACGGTCTACCATACATACATGGTAGTCCCGTCCTAATTCATTATCGATCCTAATATCAAACACGGTTATTCCTCCCTATCCCAATGTTTAACTGTTGTCCTTTTTGAGCAAACCAATCATCCGCTTTTTCAAACATCTTATTAAGATCACTTTCATTATTTACAGTAGTGTGGAAAGTAACCTCGTTTTTAATTTCTTGTTGTGGCTGCATGATTGTAAGTCCTTTTGCAAACGACATCGCATCATTAGCTACATTAGGAAGATTAGAAAGCAGACCGTTTCCAGTTAAAGACTTGTTCATTTTTGTTATTGCATCGCCAATTGATCCGCCAGTCGAAGCAAATGAAGCCATAGGAGCAAACCCACGCGCTAAAGCTGGCATATCTGCAGACATAGGTGCTATAGATGCAAATGAAGCGGGAGAAGCAAAACTTGCTGTATCAGCACTAAATGGCATTGAGAATGAAAAGCTTGAAAATGGATTCAATTTATTTAAAATACCACCTGCTCTATTCCATGCATTTGTGATTGTACTTACAATGTTCCCCATGATTCTGCTAATTGTGTTATAAAGATTTTCGAAAAATCTAATTACTGAATTGATAGGACGGAAAACGCCTTCCAATATGCTAGATATGCTATCCCAGTTTCGTTGCACGTATCCTTTAATAGAATTCAAGACATTTGACGTTTTAGAACTTAAACCGTCCCATGAATCGCCAACTTTGCCTTTTACTTTTCCCCACACATCTGACGTAACTGAACTAATAGAATTCCAGTTATCGGACACTTTGCTTTTTACAGCACTTGCTTTATCAGATACGATAGAAGAAATTTTGCCCCAAGCGTCGGAAACAGCGCCAGAAACAGTACCCCAAATTCTAGAAGTTACATCTTTAACCGCGTTCCAGCCATTTGAAACAGTTTCTTTAGCAGCGTTAATTTTTTCGCTAATGTAACCTTTAATTTTATTCCAAACATCGGATATAAAAGTTGCTACTTTATCCCAAACTTCAGATGTTACTTTAGAAATAGTATTCCAATTATCTTTTACAGTATTGTATACTTTGCTTCCAAAATCTTTAACATAACCCCAAATCTTGTCCCATATACCTTGCAAAGTATTAGTAATCCAATTCCAGGTATCGGAAGTTGCTGTTTTTACTGCATCCCACAAACTCGATATAGTGTCAACCAGCATATCTTTATATTTATTGAATGTATCTTTTATAGCGTTCCATGCTTGTTCTATATAAGGTTTTATCCATTCCCAAAATTTAGTTACAGGTTCTTTTATTTGATCCCAAATCAAGATAAAAACTGTCAATAATAATTTAAGTGGTAAAGTTATAATGTCGAACAAGATATTCCAAGCCGTTTGTGCAACTTCTTTCAAACCTTCCCAAAATGCAGAAAATCCATCCTTTATGGCTGTCCACACATCATCACAAATTTGTTTGAACGAATCCCACATTTCAGAAAACCATGTTAAAATACCGTCCCAAATCTCTTGTGCTTTCGTACCAACGCTAGTCCAGAAATCGGACCATGCTGTTTTAAACTCTTCCCATTTTGTAGAAAAATATTGAACTACACTGTCCCACCAAACACCTAAATTAGTTGTGAATTCTTGCCATTTTGTAGAAACTGTTTCCCCTAAACTTGACCATAATTCAGAAAACCATGTAGTAAATTGAGTCCACTTTTCTTTTAACCAATCAGTTATACCGCCCCAGTTATTAAATATAGCTATAGCAGCTACTACAATTGCGATAATTCCAGCGATAGCAGCAACAACGGCGGCAACTGGCGCGCCAATGAAACCAGCAATTACAGTTACAACTATCGTTATTCCTTCAGCTAACATACCGATAAAGCCAACTAATCCACTAATTAACGGTCCTAATTTCATAAACCAACCGGCTAACGTACCTATACCACTTATAAATGGTCCTAGTATCATCATTATCGGCCCCAATACAGTTGCTATTCCACCGATTATAGCTATCGTTTTTTGAGCTTCTGGTGATAACGAATTAAATGCATCGGCAATAGATTTAACTGCATTCTTTACATCCGGCATGATTTTTTCGCCTAAGTCTAAAAGCATTTCGCCAATAGGTCTCATTGCTTCTTGAAATTCTCTGAATGTCTTTTGAAATCTAACACCAAATGTATCTTCTTGAACTTTCTGTAATCTCCCCATTGCACCCTCGGTTTCCCCAAGGCTACTGGTTGCATTTCCCATACTATAAACAGTTTTGTTCCCTAAATCTTCAAATTTCGTTCCCATTAACGCTACGCCTAATTGTGTAGCTTCAACTTGATTATCCATCCCCTTCAAATCGTTTATGATAGCATAGAAGACATCTGAAGCTGGACGTTGACCCGCTTGGAATTCTTTCCACATTTGCTGTGTTCCTGCTGACATTTTTCCCATTGCTTCAGTTGTAGACTTTGATCCATCTTGAATACGAATCCCATATTCTTTAACCAGGTCATTGACATAATCGAGGTTGTACGCACCGTCTTGAGTTCCATTTTTCAGGATATCTAACATTTGTTTAGAGGTGAAACCAGCTTGTTTGAATAACGGCGTATACTCGGCCAAGTTATCAAGGAATTCATTTGAAACATCAAGCCCACCTTGCATACCAACAGTAATGAAGTCCAAGGCTTCTTTTCCTGTCATTCCGTACTGTTTCATTAGCTGGTTAGCACCGCGAGTCGTTTCACCTAAATCGATATCGAATGTCTTTGATAAAGCTAAAACTCCTTCTGTAACCCCTTGTATTTCTTCGAGTGGTACATCCTCCATGTTTTGCCAAACTTTAACGACTGTTTGGTTAACATGATCCAAACTATCTCCCCAGCCATTTCTGAAAACATCTTCAGCTACCTTCCCTACATTTTCAGCGCCTTTTTCCGTCAAACCTAATGATGCTTGTATTTGTTTTTGAGAAGAATCGAAATCAACGGCCCACTTTGTAGCAGCAGCACCCGCAACGCCTAGCGCTGGTGTAACTGATCCTGTTAAATTGCCGCCTATATCTTTTGTCGCTTGACCTAATTTGCTTAATTTATTACCTGTGTTTTCGGCTTGTGTGGCTTGTTCGCGCATTGAAACATTAGCACGTTCCATTTCTGATCTAAGTTGTGATTCAGCCGTTCTAGCTTGGTTTAACCTTGTTTCTAATTGCGATACTTCCCTAGAATTTTTACCGTATGCACTGACAGCAGCCTCTAATTGTCGCTCTAAATTAGCAACAGACTTTCCGGTCATTTCTAAATTTCTTCTTAAATGGTCTTGAGTGCCTGCTAATTTTTGAGCTTCATTACCAGAACGATCTAATTCAGCTCGTTCTAACGCTATTTGAGATTGTAGTCTTCTTGATTCTGTAGCGAGTTCCGATTCAGCTCTCTTCAATTCTTCTAATCTTTGTTTTGATTTACCAGATTCGCTATTTCGGTCTGCTTCTGCTCTTTGTGCTTCTCTTAAAGAATTTGTTGTAGTTTTAACTTGATTAGATAAATTAGATTCGGCAAGCATAGCCTTTCTTAATGCTTCTTCAGCCTTTTGAACTTCTTTAGAATTTTCACCCCACACTTGTTTCGCTCTGTTTAATTGGTCAGTAGCTTCTTTAGTTTTCTGTTTAGATAGTTCGTATTGTTTTTGAAGTGTGGACAGAGTAGCGGATAGTTTGTCAGTATCAGAACCAGTCAATTTCATTTGTGATTGAACTAGTTTTAATTCCTGACTTAACGCTCGGTTCTCCTGGTTTATATCCGCTACCCTGTTTTTATAATCGGCTGTATCGGCCCTAAATTTGATTACGGTTTCTTTTGAAGGCGTCGCCACTATTTAACACTCCCCTTTTCCTCCATCGCCGTTTTCCACCCCAGGTACGCGCTTTTATTTTCAGCTATCCTTTGAACATCCTTTAAAGGGAGATTCCAGAAATCATGTTCCGAAATTTCGAAAATGAATACGTAGAGACTATAAATGTCAACCACATATTCAATCTCGAATTTCGGAAGTTTTAAGCCTTTTTTCCCGCTTTTGCTTGGAAACCTTTAGCCATGTTGTTTTTACCTTTACCACTTAGAATTGCACCGAAAATTTCAAACGCTTCTTCCATGTTGATCTCGTATTGCTGCATGAATGTTTCAAAGTCCATATATTCTTTTGGAGTAGCTTGACGATAAGCTGCATAAACAGTTCTAAATGTGTCTAATAAGTCGATGTTTTGCATTCCACCAGCGCTGAATAACGTGCTTAAAAATGATTTGTTAATGATGCCTTCTTTTTCTAAATTGAATAATGTCCACGCAGTTAAATTTGCATTTACTGCAACTACCTCACCGTTTGCTAATGTGATATCTTTTTTCATAACGAAATCTCTCCCTTTTAGCTAAAATTAAAAGGCGCCCAATTAAGAGCGCCCTACATAGTTAATCTTTTTATTTTTTTATTAAGGTGTAGTAAGTTGAAGGCTTGCAGGATCGAATTTAGTTAACCAATTCGTTGCAACTGTACCTGTTAAGTTGACACCTTCGTAATAAAGTTGTCCGTAAGCATCCGGTAACGCTGTAATTTCTAATTCAAATTCCGCTAATTCTTCAGCACCGTTTTCCACACTCTTGACATATCCAGTAGCAGCAGTGCAGTTAGGGAATGCGATTAAACGTTTGTTACCTTCAAAAATATCAGCTTCTTCAGCCACGAACGAGAAATCTTTCCCGATGCTATCAATGCCGTATGCGTAAACATCCGTAACCAATCCACCGTTTGTAATACCGAAAATGTCACGTAATACTTTTAATTGCATATGGCCACTAATTGTAACGGTTAATTGAGAAGGTTTGGATTTTTTCTTTTGAATAACACCACCACATAATTTCGAAATTGATTTAATTTCTGTTTCTGCATCTAGCTTTCCAACACAACCAAATGGATCGGAAACCGTTGCACCTTTAAATAAAACACTTGCATTTTTAATCTCGACCGCATCAAACACATCAACTGTAGGCATTTAATTTCCTCCTAATTTCTTATTAATTTCTTCTATCAAAGATTCATTTAAAACTTCAACAGCTTGTTCTGATTTCTTATCCACGCCATGATCCATGAAGTTTAAAGGTGATTTTCTTTTGCTTGTCCCTATCCCTAAATCCGGAAATACCAGGTATGCATATTGCGCTTTAGGTTTAATAGTTAAAGTAAGATTTTCCTTTGTATTTGCACTCAAGGACTTGTATAAAGCGGCGTGTTGCTTGTCTCTATCTGAAATCGGTATTAATCCCAATATAGATTTTTCGAATATCGGAAATATTTTCTTTCCTAAATCCCTATTGATAACTGTTTCAGCAACGTCAGGAAGCTGTTTAATATTGTTTTGTAATGAATCGAAATTTGAAAAGTCAACATTATAGTTAGCACACATGTTTAACAGTCCTTGTTAATTCAAATTCAATTACATCTACGAAAAATTCAGTATCTCTTTTTCTCATTTGATCTTTTCTAGTTTTTGAACAAGTGTGACCAGTAGGACCTAGTGAGCTCATGAATGTTAGTTGTAGCAAATCTAAATCTTCCCTGTTTTCCGAGAAGTAATAAACAGTTACATCTTGTTTGTAAGTCACGCCACTAACCCTTTCAAAACCACCAGTTTTAAATACAACATGGTTGATTTTAGAAAGTTTAGATTCATCTTCTTGAACAAGGTCTTGAAAAATCGTTGCGCCTTGAAAGAATGTTTCTAAATGTTCAACTAATTTAGCATTATACTTCTCTATCAACTCACTCGGATTCGTCAAGTTGTTCACCTACCCTTTGTAAATAAAGATATAAACTATTCTTGTACTTATCTGTTTTAATGATGCTGTAATTTTCGTCTCTTAACTGAACTGTAAATTTGTCCACACTCTTTTGATTGAACACAGGTGCATTCAAAACTTCAATTTTCATATCTAATTGACCGCCGATACTGTCAGCGAATTGAATATCCATTTCACGAATAGACGTTTCGCTAAAACGCAACTTAGCAATCTCGATGGGTTTATGTCCTATCACTTTTTTAGCAGCGTTTCTAATAGTTTCCTGCTTCATGACACTAACAAAACCATCGTTAAATGTTTTTCTATGTTGTTCCAGTGCCATCGCTAACCTTCCTTTCATCTAATGCTACTTGGAATGTCAATCGTGAGAGTGGTTGTTCAAAATTAGATTCAAATTGATCTAATGCATTGTTGTATTCATATCGAACACGATTTATCACTAAGCTACGTGCAACTAAATTGACTTTCAGGTCGAGTTCAGCGCCTACTAAATTATTGATATAGTAAACTGAACCCCCTATTAGATTTACGATGTTATTGTCTTCTTCAGTCCATGTAATAGCTAGCGCATGTTTTACATCATCAAGTAAATCAAAAGGCGACACTAACGCCGCCCTTGATTCAATTTCACTCATAAAGGTTCACCCCTTTTTACTCTCCTGGTGCTACTGCTGGCACTGGCGTTGGTGTAGGCTCAACCATTGTTGTAATATCGAATACTAAGAATGATTCATTTTCTTCAGCACGTCCGTTAGCGTACATTTTAGCGATATATAAATCTTCATCTTCAAGAGCACGAGTTTGATCATAAACGTCTAAACGTTGTGCTCCACCTAGTCCTAAGAAGTAATCTTTCGCCATACCTGCAATTAACTTGCCTTTTGGAACTGCATGAGATTTAATAATCTTCCCTGGGATTGGTAATACATTGTAAGCATAAGTTCCATCAGCGTTAGGACGTGTAGTGTAACCGTAAATGCGCGCCCAGTAATCAACTGGGTTGACAATCAGTAATACATTTTCTGGATTACGTTTGCCATCTTTAGTAAGTGGTGCCATAATCTTGCTGCCTAAAGTAAATGGAGAGAAGTCTTTTAGTTGTCCAGCAACAGCTTTTGCAGAATGTTCACCATTCGCAACTGTTAATAAATCGCGCATCATTCCGATCGGCTGATCTTTACCAGTGCCATCCACAATAGCTTGTTCTAATGCGATTTTTAAAGACTCAACTAGAACTGTACGAACGTAACGGTCTAACCATGTTGGGCCCAAATCTAACATTGACTTACAAACTGGCATAAAAGCAGATAATTTGAATTGAGAAATATCAATCGTTTCAAAACCTTCATCTAAAAGTTCTTTATGAGCGGCACATAATTTGCCCCAAAATGCTGTTTGAACATCACCTTTTTTAAGAATCCATTCAGTTAAAGCACCTACGTTTACGAAATTGATTTCGTTTAATAGTTCGTGAGATCGTGTTAACTCTTCAAATACACGCTCAATAACCGTTGGCGGTACTAATGCTTCTGTGCCAGCAAATGAAGCGCCAGCGATTACTTGATTGTAGTATTTCGTTTCTTGACTAGTTAAAACATGGCCGCCACGTGCAGCTAAAACAGCTTGATCACTTGATTGTGAGTTTGCCAGTTGTAGAATTTCGTTTTGAATACCTTCAGCAAATTGAATTAATGCATTATCTACTTGTTCTGGCGTACCAGATGCTAATACCTCGCTTAATTGTTGACGATTTGCAATTTTTGATTCTAAGTCTTTACCCATTGTAAAGTACCTCCTATAGTTTGATAGATTTTAATAATGAAGCCATAAAGGTTGCTGATCTCTCAGCGTTTTGAATACGTTTGTCACCTTCGTTTTCGATAGGTGCTTCTTCTTTCGGCTCTTCAATAACCGGTTCTTCGTTGTCCACACTTTCTATTGAATCTACAATTTCATCACAGAAACCATAAGATTTAGCTGTTTCAGCGGTCATGTATGTTTCGTTATCTAATAACGCTTCTAATTCGTGAAATTCGCCGTTAAAACGATTTCTATATGATTGGATCAAAGCGTCATCAACATCACGTAACATTTTGGCTTGCTTTTCTAACGAATCAGCATTACCGTACGCATAAGTTGAAGCCCTATGGACCATCATTGTTGTATTAGATGGCATAATAATTTTGTCAGCTCCCATTGCAATTAAAGAAGCAGCAGAAGCAGCCAATCCATCGACTACGGCTGTAACAGAAGCCTTATGACTTCTTAGGTAGTTGCAAATCGCAATACCTTCGAATGCATCACCGCCGCCAGAATGAATGTGTAATTCAATTTCGTCAGCGTCAATGTTGTCGAACATTTCACGCGTTTTCTTTGCGTTAATATCGCCCCACCAACCAGCGCCAACTGTTCCATGCATATAAGCAACAACTTTTTTACTGTTCTCCTGATTCTCCATCATTAGGAACTTCGGTTGAATCTTTTCCATTTCCATCATTTTCACCTCCTTCCATAGTTCCGCTTATTTCAGCTCTTTCATAGTTCTTAGTGACATAACGTTTATTGGCCCAATCTTCATTGATTAATTCACCGCCTAAACGCTCGATTACATCGTTAATACTAAGGCCACCAACGGCGAATAATTTGTCCACAGCGTTTGCGAACTTTGTTAGGTCAAACAATTTGAAGTTCTTCATATCAAATTTGATGTAAGTTTTGTTTAAAAATTGATCTCTAGTAAACATCTTTTTGTTGTACTCATTAGCAATCATTTCACCGATTGGTCTAACAGAGAAAAGTATGAAATTATCCAGGTCACCAGTAGGATTACCAGAAGTAGAGATACCCCCTTCACTAATTCCACTTAATAATGATGGTGGTATGTGGAAAGCAACGGCCACAAAGTCTAACATATCTTTTGCGAGATTCTTAATATCTCGTGTATCTAACTTTTGCAGATCTTTACTCTGATCTTCTAAGTTAACTTGCTCCGGTAAGAATAAAACAGATGCAATTTTTTCGGGATTCGTATAATCTCTCATCTTTTCCTCAAAAAGTGCTTGTGCTGCTTTGCCGTTCTCGTCTGTTAAGGAGTTCATGAAACGTCCTTTAATTAAAAATCTAAGTTTTCCATTCCCCTTATAATCAGACATAGCTTTTGCTAGTAATAATCCGTATGAGTTGTACAAGCTATCAATAACTTGATTAATAGACTCCTGGGAAAGTCGAAAATACAAGACTTCACTTTCTTTATAAGTTTTTGTTAACATTTCACCGTTAATTGACAACGAATGATACGTAAACTCAGATAAACCATTCGTAGTTTCGCGATAAAACGAATCAGCTACCCACAATTCTTCGCCAATAGGAATAACCAACGCTTCATTTTCGTAAACAAGGTTATATACAACTTTTGTCCAGAATTCATGAGCATTTTCATTCTTATTAGGTGCTACATTCAATTGATAGTAGTTTAAATGCCGTTTTAACTTGCCATCTCTATAAGATTCGAAGTCACAAGCAATTAATGAACGTGCAATTAAATCAATAGCTGCGTTAACGTATAGTTTTTTATAAGCTATTTCCGCTTTTAATTGTAGTGTTTGGCAATCTGGATCAGGAATATCGCTACTCCCTCCACCTAAAAGTGATTTAACTATGTTTCTAATCCCCAATTAATTCACCTCCTTTAGTTAAAATGACCATACTTTCATATCGTTTATATCGACTGCATAGTCTTCGATTTCTCCATCGAAATTTAAAGCATGAGTGAACGCGAAAAACCCGTCAGTTTTTCTTTTGACAGGGTCGATTTTTTTATATTCTTTTGATCCATTTCCTAGTTCGTCCACATAAATATTCCCACAATACCAACGCATAACAGGATCATCGTGGAAAACAATATTATGATTGATGAATAGATGTTGGATTAACGGGTCTAACATAGCGTGAATATATTGACCACGACGTACTACCTTTACTTTTTCATGGAAACCAGCTTGTTCTAATAAAGGCTGCAAGATTACCGAACGAAATTTATCAATAGCGATGTATTTAATATCGTATTCTTTTGCTTTATCTAAAAACCAATTGATAACACGTTCTGGTTTTATCTCTTTATCGTACACAATGGTGAATAGTCCTTTTTCTACACCTATATCAATGATGTCCTGGTTTATATCCTGCATTTTCAACGCTTCGTGCCATATAAACGTGTGGTGAATCCAAATACGCTTACCATTTACCTTAAATAATAAACCTACGCTGCAGAAGTCACGTAATTCAGCAAAATCTACACCACCAACGCATTGATATTGATGCAGATTGTCTGGTAATTCTTGATCTGTAGCAAGAATATCCTCATAAGTTGCGATTTTATGTTGAAATAGCTGCTTCGGAATGTTCATCCTTTTTGTCATGAATTCTACGTGCATTGGAATGTTGGTCTGACAATCGGCCCATTCTTCTTTCATCGTTTCGAATAGTTCCGTGTTATCTCTAATAGAAGGATTAGCTTTTTCCCAGTTTGCAATGTCTTCAACTTCCTCTTCGGAATCTAATTTGCAGATGAAGGGGAAAATCTTACTGTTTTCAACTTCTCCACTTAGAACCATTCGTGCCTTTTCTTTCATATCATCTAAAACGCCACCACGGACATATCCATCCGTTGTTAAATAGAAAGTTCGGCCATCTTTAACTTTACCGAGCGCCGAACGGAATACTTTAATTGATGCATAGTCTTCATATTCGTGAATTTCATCGAACCAAACTGATCCAGGACGCAAACCATCTTTTGTTCTAGCATTAGAAGTATTGTATTTTAAATGTGATCTGTTCTTTTTATGTTCAATTAACACTTTAGTTGTATTGAAAGACTTCTTCAAAACGCTATTTTTAGGGTTGTCAATTACATTCCGAACATCTTGAAATGTAGTTTTTGCTTGTTGTTCAGAAGTTGCTACCCATTCGATATGATAATTATCAATTCCGAACTGTTTGGACAGCATATAAAAATTATGCCAACCACCATAACCATTTTTACCGCCACCACGGCCCATTAAAATTAAAATCTGATTCCAAACTAAACGGTCATTATCTTTGTATCTAACTCCATATACGCAAGCATTAACAAATCTTTGCCAAGAATAAAGTTTGAAAGGGAAATATGGCTCTGGAATTTTAACACTGTCCTCAATAGCTTTTGCGTCAATATAAACATTTGGATCATCTAAAGTTTTTCGAACTAAGGCCATTAATTGTTTTTGCTCTTTGCATGACCTTATCTCTCCGCTTTCCACACTATACATGTACTCACTAATGTAAGGGTGATATTTATAAGGTAGATTAGACTTCTGCATCATCGTCGTCCACCTCTTCACTTACCGCTTTAAGTCCAAGTTCATTAAGAATCTTTAACATTTGCGTATTAGTCTTATTCAACTCGTTAATGCTATCGTTTTTCTTCATAAATCCATTAGCACCTAGTACAGATACACCGCGTTCTTCAATATCAGCAATCAAATTGTTTTTGATATCCCACATTGCCATGTAATCTTCGACTAAATCAAGAAAATGTCCGTGAATGACACCGTTTGACCTCATTTGACCTAGTAAATCATCACGGATCTTATCTCGTAAGTTAGTATGTTCTTTTAATGTTTCTTTCCAATGTCGCTTACGCCAGGTATCTCGGACAGTTGTTTCAGCAACGCCATATTTTATAGCAATATCAGCGTATGACATGCCATTTTTATAGTCTTCAAAAGCCAATTCATAGTTCTTTTTCTTGATTGTCACGGTATCACCACACTTTCATTAATTAATTTAGATATCGAAATAACATGCATTTTTTCTCTGTTCCGCGCGCGAAAAGCAAAAAATAAAAAGACAAATCTCCCCCCCGCGTTGCTCGGTCCCCCAGCAAAAATTTTTCTAAAATTTACCCGGGGGGTATCTCAGGAATTTTGTCTCAAATTATTTAATAGCTAAACCAAAGAATAGCTCAGCATATTCAATAACAATGTGAGCTTCTGTTAATGACATGTTTAGATAATGTTCTAGCCAATGTTCTCGTAAACTTTTCTTTACTGTTTCAAGTGTAGTCTTCTCGCATGCTCTTGGATTACATATGTGTCTGATTTGTTTGTATGTTGTGTAGATGTCACGTTGAAATACTTTGAATGTATCTATCTCTTTCATTGTCCCTTGTTCTTCTGTTGCAATTAGGTTATCGATTAAGCGTAAGTCATATGTGTTACCTTGAATGATTATACTCACTGGTTGTCCACTACAATAACGAATAGCCATACACTTACCACCTCTCTTCATCTACTATCGTGCAGCGCTTCTTCACTATGTTCTTCTCTTTGTTATGTTCTTTGTTATGGCATTGAATGCATAGTGTTTCTAGGTTACTTAGAACATAAGCTAAGTCTGG
Source organism: Bacillus thuringiensis (assembly GCF_001595725.1). Lineage (GTDB taxonomy): Bacteria > Bacillota > Bacilli > Bacillales > Bacillaceae_G > Bacillus_A > Bacillus_A thuringiensis_K. Next base: position 21,490 of record NZ_CP014287.1, on the reverse strand, counting down.
TCTGTCCCTCAACTCCTTGATGTGATGGACGTTCCTACCCTTGCTATACTTACCCTTGCGCTTACACTCCTGGCACTCGCTGTTGTCTCTCTCTAATGCCTTAATCCTAATGTTCCTTCTCCAGTAAGGATGCTTATAGAATTTAATAATATTATCTTGCTCATATAGCTTATTAATCTCTTGTATTGTTAGAGGTTTCATTATTCGCCAATAACCAATTTAAAAGTAACTTCTATTTCATTTCCTAATGCAGGTTTACTCACATCTAATAATTTATAACCGGAATTCATTAATTCTTTTTTACCTTCCATGAATAACGCTTGTTCCAAGTTATTTGTTGGATCATAAGTAATAGTTGTTATCGTTTGTACTTTCATCTATGACCATCCTCCTCCAAAATAAAAAGCACCCGAATGGATGCTATAGTTTAAACAATATACTTTAAATCAACATCGATATCATAATAAATTAGATAAAATGTAAGTATAGGTAAATAGAGAAGAATATAGTCTTCTTACAGAAAGTCTTATAATTTCATTCATTAATAATTACCTAACATAAAATGTATACATTATTGTCTATACATATCATTTATAAATATAGTCCGGTACGTGATATTTTAATATCCACGCATAAACAAAAGAGCAACCGTTTCGTTCAGTCGCCCTTTCGTTAATTCTTTATGTTATTACTATAACTCATTTTTACAAGGGTTTCGTTGCCCACAAAGTACCTTACCTAAAGGTGACCTACTAAAAGGTAACCTTTTTATAATCCATCCACAAACTTGAGTACTTTTCTTATCTCCGCATGTTTACGTTTAATGTAATATGGACTGTAATCCAAATCGTATGCAATTTGTTCCAATGTCATCCCATCGATGTATTTCTTTTGAATGATTTTATTATCTAATCCTTCAAATTTACTAATTAATATCTTTAATTCATACATATCGTTCATTGTATGCGCCAATTCATATTCAATGGCAGCAATACGATCTTCTAATTTAGCTCCTTCTGATTCTTCAGTTAAACGAACGCCTCGAAGATCACCATGCACCCAACGTTTTAGTTCACGCTTACTTCTTAATAAATTGTTTTCTAGATAACAAATTCTATCTTCTAAGTTTCGATAATCTTTTAACCATTCTAGCAATGTGTATGCCACCTCACTTATTTTAGGATGCCAACTTGTACGAATATATTTCTCCATGCTGTTTCAACACGATATTTCTCTACTGATTTACCTCTACGAGCAATTGCCTTCTTTATTTTTCGTTTTTTAAGCTTTTTCACCGTTTTTCCCCCTTTGATTTCACCTCAAAACGTATGAATCATTTTATACAGTGTTATTACACGTTTTTAGCCGTTTTATATTATCAAATACCTATTGCATTCGAAATTAATTTAAACGTTTAATTTCCTTATTATATAAAGCCGTTTTTTCCCAAGAAATTAAAATTTAGCTTTTGCTAGCTGCTCTTTTAAGTTCCTCGTCATATTCCATCCGTTTCAAACTAACTAATACATCATCTAGTGTTCTTTTATCGCCTAATGCATCTCTATTCACTTCAATGTGCCAAATTATGTTTGATAATTGCGTTCTTATATCCATATCCATTCCTCTTTTCTACAAAATGAAATTTTTGTTTAGTTTTCTTACCTGCATAATATTTTGATATTTGTTTATACTATAGTTGTAACTTTTTGTTACAACATATATCCGTATCGATTGTAACTTCTAAAATTGTACAATGAAGCAGTTAGCTATTTCGGCTAGCTGCTTTGTTGTTTAAAATGAAGTTTTTGTTTAGTTTTCAATTAGTTCAAGACCGTAGCTTAATTTCAAATTACCTAATACATCTAGCTCTCCTACATACCATTCTCTTCCTTGTGAATCTTCCGCAAAGTACTCTTCCGTTTCTTTGTATAACTTTGCTTCTAGTATTTCGTCCTTTTTAACTTCTGCTATAATTTCATCTAAATCATCAAATTCTTTTGCATCCTCTAATACCCTTACTTTAATTGTTTTCATTCCTCTTCACCCTTCTTGTATTCTCTTAATTTTTCTTGCATTTCATAAATACCAGAATGCACTTTTTTGATATCTTGTTTTAACTGTTCTGGAACATCGTCCACGAGTGCCAGTACCGTATTTGCCCAACTCATAAATTGAGAAGCATTCCCCATATAAGCTAAAGCTTGGAAAACATAATCCTCTTCCAATCCTAACGCTTTTAAATTTTCTAGATTCGGACGATAATCTAATACATTATCTGAAAACCCATTATTAAGTAGCGCTTCATTCATTGCGGATTGTATAGCATCAATGCCGAATTCAGAATATGCTTCGAAACATTCACGCACTGATTCTGGAGTCCATCCTTTTTCAACCAGTTCCTTACACTTTTCAACCAACTCTTCATATGTTTTCATGGCTATCTTCCTCACTTTCTAATAAAATAGCGTTTTTATAAGAAATTAGTCATTCCAACTAAAACAAATGTAATGTTCGTAGTAATTAAATCCTGTAATAATCCCTTTCCTTTCTTCTTTCTTAAACTCAACTTTCACACCATCCATTAATTCTTGTAACTTTTCCGTGAATATTTTTGAATGCATAATATGCTTGTCTGGATTTTCATTATGAATTTTATATCTATGACCTGAATATCCGCTTGCGGCACTTTTAGTTATTACGATTTCCATTTCTTCCGCAAATTCCAATACCTTTTCATCGATGGCCTTTTCCTGAAGTTCTTTCAAATTCCCCACTAATGACATATCAATTCTCCCTTTCACCAAATAACGATTTTATTAAGAAATCTTTTCTAATTCACGTTCAGCAAACCATGTAGATGGATGCTCTACAATGCTGTATTGCACTGTCCATCCTAAGTTGCTCGCATACCACCAATAATCAACTGTAACTACTTCACCAGTTTCTTTAATCCGAACCGTTTCTCCATCCTCAAACAAATGCTTGCTCTCGATCATCCTTTCCATCTCCCTTTCAAATAAAGATTTTGTTCTATTTCACTTCATGGATAATAACTAGCACTCTACCTTCCATGTTTTCGCTCCAAGAGTACACGCAACCCGTTTCCTCTAATACCGCTTCTAAGCGTGGTAATACTTCTTGTACATCCTCTTTCTCAATAATTGCTTTTCCTTTACCCTCTAGTAACTCATCTAAATATTTCTTTAATTTATTCATGTTTACTTACCTCCATTTTTTAAAATAAGAATTTTGTTTAGTTTTTTACTAACTCTGGGTTTTCGTAGATGTTTCCGATGACTTGTTGTTCTACTCCGCTTTCTTTACAAATCAGCCAGCTAGAATTTTTATATACCGCTTGATATACTCCTAATCTCTCGTTATATCGAATCACACCAATTGCATTTACATAACCGCTAAAACGTACAATATCCCCTTCATAAATCTCCTTACCATCCTTGTCTTTTAAACCTGTGTATTGCATTAAATCAATGCGACTGCTTATATTCAATCCTTCGTAATAAATTTGACCGTTATTTGGGTTAAACGAATATCCGTTGTTATGAAGGGCGATCCAACATTTCTTTTCTTTATGCCAAGCGCGAAATTTATTCTTTCTCATTTCCATTCCCCTTTTCTATTCAAATAACTATTTTGTTATAAAACTAAATTATCGTTTTAATAGTGATAGATCATAATTCGATTCAATGAATTCAATGCATAACGTCTTGGCAACTCCATTCCCTAACCTGTCGTAAATAAGTTCCATGTCAGCTCTACTGAAGTTTGTCCCTAACAACTCGTTGAATCTTTGTAAAACGATTCTTGCTTTGTAGTCACTTAAACTCTTCGTAATCGGTCTTGATAACCACGCCATCATCTTGCATTTAAACTCTAAAACCGTTTCTACATCATCCAATCTGAAATAAAGATTAGATCGTCTGTCGAATATCAATTCGTTACTTCTATTGATGAAAGAACCTACGAACACTTCTTTAGTTCTATCTAACAAACTTCTTAAGTCTTCGTGTATTTTCGGTTTATTTTCTACAATTTCAATTTCTTCAGCGACATCTTCAAATACGCTAGCTAGGTAATAAGCATCATCTACGTAATCTGTATGAATTGTAAACGTATTGGCTTTTGTAACAATCGTCACTTTACCTTTTCTAGATCCTTCTTCATTAAATCCCGTTTCGTTAGCTGTAATTTCCATCTTCCATTCCCCTTTTCGATTAAAATAACGCTTTTGTTCAGTTTTATTACCAGCCAAAATTAGTAGGCACATACACTTGTTGTTGCGTTCTTATGATTTGTCTTAAATCAGTTTGCGGCGGCATATGATCTGTTTCTGTTACTCGAATTAAATATCTCCATTCATGTTTCGTTGCTTCAATACCACGATGGATATCAAACCAATCAAACTCAATTGGTGTGCATGTAGGAGCTGTAAATACTTCTAGTTCTCCTGTTTCTACTTTTTCCCTCACTTGCCGATTCACCATACTGTATAGCTTTGTATTTGGTTCTTCCGGCACGTCTAGTTCTACAGGTTGTCCAATGAATTCCGTTAAGCACCCCTCACCTGTAACAAGTAAATGGAATCTGCTGTCAGTTAAGTAATCTTGTGAAAAAATATTAGGAGCTGCTTTTGCTTCTGGTCGTAATTCTTTTCCTCTTGGAACACCATCACTATGCCAATTAGGAATCGCCGGACACATACCAGGCATTAACATATGAACTTTTGTATCTACTACAATGTACTTACGGTCATGTCGTAAATTCATAGATCCAATGGCTGCCTTTGTAAGTTCTCCTCCGTATTTCAGTGCATCATCTAATGAAGCGTTCCATAATGCCGGTGTATTCTTTAATACTTCAATACTTGGCTGTTCAATTGTTTTATCGTGCCCTATATGAATTGGATTTCTATTGAATTGAAATTTAACTGTTTTCATTTTTGATTCCCCATTTCTATACAAAATTCAAATTTTGTATTACTTTACCCCTGTACTCCCGAACCCCCGATTTCCTCTTTCTGAATCAGATAGCTCGTCCACTTCTTCAAAATGAGCTGTTACTACTGGCGCTATGACGCCTTGAGCAATTCTGTCACCTTTGTTAATTTTAATTACCTCGTATTTAGTCGCTTTCGTAACATTGAAGTCGTTATCTCCAACAAACGCTCCCTTTAATAACCTTGGCTGTGATGCATATTCAACGATTGAAGTATTATCTGCAATCACGCCAACCTCACCTCTATATCCACTATCAATAGTTCCTAAAACTACTCGCAGTTTTGTTTTACGTGACATTCCGCTACGTGGTCTTATTTGCATTTCATATCCGGGTGGTATTTCAAACGCAAGCCCTGTAGGTATTACCTTTGTTTCTCCTGGCTTAATAATTACATCCTCTGCAGCTACAAGATCAAAACCGCTATCCCCTGGTTTCGCATATCGCGGCAACTCCACATCTCTTACTCGCTTTATCTTTGTTCTTAAGTTCATTCTGTTCCGCCCCTTATAAGTAACTTTTCAACTTCTCTTTCCGATTCTTAAGCTCATCCAAAGCTTTCCTCGTCTTCTGCCTTTCACCATCCATCATGACTAGGTGATATTCCAGATTACTAATATCGCTTTCTACCTTTTTAAGTTCACCTTCCACCTGTATTTTGGTTTCTTTCTTCATTCGATCCCTCCTACAAGCCTATCGCTGACATTATTTTTCCGATATTTTCATCAAATCCAATTAACGGTTTATAATCCGTCGAACCTTCTTCCGGGTTAATAAGAAATGTAGGTAGCGAATTCGATTTTAATTGTTCCGTTAAAAATTTATAATCATGATCATTTTCATCTACATTTCTTTCAATCAATTCAACATTTTCTTTTATTTCTAGTGGTAGGTTTTCAAAATTTGCTTTCGCTCTCATGCATTTCGAACAAGAATTTCCTGTAAACATAACGATCTTAGTTGCCATTCTCTTCATTCTCCTTCGCTTCCATTAATAATTGAGTTACTTCATAAGTCCCATGCTCTGTATATTTCATTGTTCTTCCTCCTCATGATTAGATAATAGGTCTTCTAATGCAATTGCCGTATTTTCGAATGTGTGCCACTGTCCTTTATGAAATCCTGATAACCCTAAATCTCCATTATCAAAAGCTTTATCAGCATCTTTCCTGCTCTCAACTGCCGATTCACGTAATCCTTTTATAAATTCTTCAATCGCTTCTCTCATCGCTTAAACGCCTCCTATTTTGATTTAACTAGCGTATGTGAATCTCTAGAGCCAAACTCTATCCAGTTATAACCCCATGGGTAACACTCTCGATGCCATTTGAAAGTAGGGTCTAGTCCACAATATCTCTTACTGATACGCATAACCTCTATAGGTATATTTGTGTCTATCAGCTCTGCAAAATAATCCTTATTGGCTTTCTTGATTTGTCTATTCCTTGTATGTCTCATTCTCCCCATCTCCTTTTATCAATTTAAATAATTCCTGCTCACTCATTTCATAAAGTTGACGGCCTGTTTCTTCTTCTTTGTAAATTCCCTTATGTATCAAGACGTCGATATAAATTTGTTTCCTGTCCATTGTTTCTCCTTGCTTAGAAAATACCTGTTTTAAGGTAAAGTTTTGCCCGATAATAAAAGTGATAATATATCCAGTTACCACTGTATTTGTTATCTAAATACACAATTTCAAAATTGTATTTCGCTTTGAATGTATTAAGTCTGCCAAGTAATGCTAATGGATTGTATTTTGAACGATACTGTCCTTTTAGCATCTTTTCATAACCTTTTAGGTCCTCCACAATTAGAGTGAATGGAATGTCTTTCGAACGGATTAACTCATTTTCGAAAGCTGTTTGCGTATCCTTTTGTAAGTTACCTGTGATCTCATCCATGTGCGCTTTTCGTTCCACTCGGCTATCTAAGTAGATATCACGAGGTATTCCAAGTTCTTCATTTTTCGGAATCATACAGCCGTAATCACCGGTATCTAATTTTTGATTTTTAATCGGTATCCCCTTTTGATGTAAGTAATCAAGAATATGTCCATTTACGTTTTCACGAGTATCAATCACGATCGTGAGTGTTTTAAGGATTTTTTCTATTTCTTTATCTGTGTAGTGAAAGCGAATCATTCTTACGCCCCTTTCCTTGCATATAAAACCGCACGTTCATATATCTTTCTAGCCATTGCATTTGATTCATCATTTTCAAATTGACGATAATCATCATACATGTCTGTCCATCCGTTATTAGCAAGAATTATTGTCCAGTCATAGAACATTTGTAATGAATCTTCATCTGCAAGTAACCATTCATACAACTTTTGATTATGCTGCCATCCACAGAATTGATAGAATATCTTTAGGACTGTAACTTTTTCGTTATTTGCATCCTTCCAGGACTTAAACCAAGTATCAATTCCATTAAAATTTTGTTCAGCAGCTTGCATAACTTCCGCTGGAATTAAATTTTGTCTTGTTATTCCGATTCGTCCATCCTTCGGATCAAGATATATATTTGCGCCCGATTTCCAAATTGCGCTTATAATTTCTAGAACTTTCAAACCTCTCACCTCGGTTATCAAAAACTACTAAATTGTTACTGAAAAACGCCTAAAATCGCCATGTGTTACTAAAAAGTAACACGCTTCAGCCTTAGAGCCGCAAGGGATTGAAGCACTTTTGTTATTTTTGTTACCCGTTTTGGGTATAAACGCTCCTAATAAGTACTTATATATATATTATTTTTTTGTTTATATATATTTTTAATAACAAAAGTAACAAAAAGAGTATAAAAAGTACCTTGAACCCTTGGTACATAAGGGTTTTAAGAGATTTTAAATGTGTTACTTTTAGTAACACTTTCGCTATTTCCATCGTTTTCTAGTAACTTTTGCTGTTTAAAAGTATTTTTTCGGTCTGTTAAAGTAACACCCTTGATGTAATACTTATTTCCGTTGCCACGTTCTCGCTTGAATCCTTGGGATTCTAAAATTCGATAAAATGCTCTATTTTTTAATTGATGCTCACCATTTCTGAAACACCAATTGGCATAAACTTCATATAATTCTTTTGCTTCAATCTGATAATCTTCTCTTTTGAAACAACATTCGAACATAAACGGGCCGAGGATATCCATTTCTTCCTTGTAATCACCTGTTGCCTTCATAACAATTGCAGGATCATTTAATCCCGACTGCTGCCACTTCAGACAACCTTCAATCGCCCAGTTTAGAATACCTGGCATTTCCAAGCTAAGTTTTTCAGGTAGCTTCTTATCACGTTTTTCCTTTGGTAACTGTAGATTGAATGGAATTAAGCGAATACGTCTCCAAATCCCTTCATCTACTCCTTTAATTACCGGCTTATGGTTTGTAGTGAAGAAAACTTTAAACTCTGGTATGAACTCAAAGAATTCTTGTCTAAGAAACCTTGCTAATACTGGCTCACCGCCTGTTATTTGCTTTACAAAGGCTTCTGATAGTTGTTCGCCATCTTCACTTTCAATCGCTGATACAAAGCGTGAACCAACTAATCTAGCAATATCGTTATTGGCTCCTGTTTCTTTCTTTTTAATGAAAGTATCTGATTTAGCTTGTCTACCATAGTCGCCCATAATGTCTTTAATAATATTGATGAATGTGGATTTCCCATTGGAACCTCCACCGATTAGGAACACCATGATTTGCTCTGTAATCTCTCCAGTAAGCGAATATCCGATTAATCGTTGCATGTATTCAGTCAGTTCTTTATCACCCTGGAAGATTTGATCTAAGAAATTAAGCCATTCCGGACACTTTGCATTTTCATCAAACACAATATTTGTGATTTTTGTTAATCCAAGTTCCCGATCATGTTGCTGCAGCTTACCTGTTTTTAAATCAACAATGCCGTTTTCAACATTTAACAGATATTTATGTGTATCAAATTCTTGTCGCTCTCCTGGCACCAATGGCATAAGGTCCTTAATACTATTCATTCGGACATTTCTACGCTCACACATTCGCGCCCACTTTGCTTCCGCTTCATCTTCTGATTTAGAAAGGCTACGTAGTACTTTTGCTGTAATTCTTTCAATTTCTTTTTTCGTATCTATGCGCCAACGCTTTCCATCCCATATAAACCAACCAATATCATTAACGAATTTGATTACATGGCCATATTCATACGCGATACGTTCTGCATTACCAAGCTCAGTGAGTTTAAATTTCCTTTTAGGCTTGTCCTCCACAACTGCAGCTACATCTTCATTAATAAAATCAAATGAAAATTCTTCGAATTGCTGTTTGTTGTCTAAGATAGTTGTAGATGTGGAGGAAATAGCTTTCCCTATCGTTCTTTCACCGTATGTTTCGTTTGTATCGCTGAAATGGATAACGTCCCATTTATCACGCATTAAGTTGGTTTCGCGGAACATTGCATCCATTCGAGTTGACGATTTCCCTGTCCAAAATGCTAAGTAATTACATAAAGCAAGGTCACTCGCTGAATGATCATCATTTATTAAGCTACCGTTGTACAATGAACGAATTTCATCACCATTTTTACTACGGAACATTTTCTCCCAAAGAGATTCATTTGAAAGTTTAATTTCATCTTTCTCAAATTCCGCTAAATTGACGCGTCCTTGAATGTCGCTATCATCAAAATATTGTTCGAATACTTCCGCCAGTTCATCCGTACGATCATACACATCATTAGAATTTTCACGGTTACCTGTGAAGGTAAAGAATCGACCGTAACTGTAAATTTCTAAACCATGCTTTGTATTCTTCCTTCCAGTACCTAATACTGATTGTGGAAGGCTACCTTTGATGATGATGTGGATGCCTTTTCCTGATGGCGAAAATTCTGTATAGCTATCTAATGTATCGATAATCTCTGTTGCAAATGCATTTGTTTTTCCGTCCGTAACACACTTATCAATATCGATTCCAATGTAATTGTCCTGCCTACTAAACACGAAACCTATTCCATCATAGTCGCCTTCCAAATAAAATTTGACCGCTGTCGCAAACGTTGACCAGGTACGTCTATTATTTGCTTGCGCCATCTCGCCAGTTACCTGGCATGGAACTTTTGTCTGCTTACCATTTCGTGTTTCAAACTTCCACAAGATCCACTGAGGAAGGGCCTTTAACTCGGCAGGAATTTCATTAAAATTGTATGGATTCTTTTTCATTTCGCCCACCATTTTTCTTGAGTAATAATTTCTAACGCCTGTAAGCAACGTTCACGCTGGAACATGCCGAAATGACACTCGTTACTACTTATCCTTAATCTTTCTGCTAAACATGTATATAGACGACCTCGACTAGCAACCCTTTCATGCCTCCATAGCTTATCGAAAATCTCATGGCATGCTTTACGTAAAATTTGTACATCTTTTGTTGCTAAAGTACCGAGTGGATTCCCATTACTATGTGTACCAACGTTTGCTTTGCAATCGTGACAGTAATAACATTTTCCATTTCCGTATTCGCGACCATAAATTATGGAATTACTTTCCTTTTTAACTTTTTCTGATCCACAATTATGGCAGTTTTTTATTGTTTTCATGGTAAATCACCTCAATTTGGGTATAAAAAAGAGAAGTCGGCAAAACCAACCTCTCTATTTAGTTATTTAGAATGGTAGATCATCGTCACCAAGATTAATTGGTGGTCCACTTGGTTGAGGTGGAGTTACATTTGATGGTGCCACGAACTTGACCTTAGCAAATGTTTTATCATTCTTTGTTTCGTGTTTTACGTAAGCTAAAACTGTTTTACCTAAAATTTCATGTACAACAGCATTTAAATCTAATTCCTGTTTACCTGTGTAACCACAAGCTTTTAAGAATGAGTTGCGTTTCTTTTCAGTGTCTTCTTTATAATCCGGATTACTACTAGTTAGATATAGAGTGTTATATAGGATTTTTGCTCCTTGATGCTTTTGTTCAATATCTGAGCGAATTTCTACATCGAATCCAATAGAATATTGACCTTGCCATTCTTTTGCTTCAGCAGCTATCATCGTAACTTCATATTTACCTTCCTCTACAAGACCAAATCCTTGTGATACATTTTCTTCATCAAATTTAAATTTAAAACTCATTTTTTATTCCTCCAATTGATTTATTGTTTTATTTAACTCTTCATTCCTCGTTTATATCCCACAATCCTGACCAATCACATAACTTATAAAGACCGACACCCATCAGAGCTAGCAAGTTAGCAAATAACACATTGAAAAGAATCTCGTTAGGTGTATTTATGAAGTAAACCGTGGCTCCAAAACTAACCGCTAGCACTAACAAGTAGATCGTTCTCATTGTTATTCCTCCCCGTTTACTGGTATCAATTCTTGTTGTACGCAACCTTTACGCTGATCCAAGTGATTCTTAGCAAATACACTTTGATTACCTTCTAAAACAAATCCTCTTGTACCATCAGCTTTTTTAACCAATTGACCAACAACATGAACGATTCCCATAATGTGATTAACGATCTTATCCCGAATATCAGGGATGAATTGCGTGTATTGCTGCCCATCATCATGAGTGATATTTCTTGTCGTCTCCCAAGCCGTGAAAATAACATTTGCATCTAATGAATTAAATGTTTCTACTAACTTTAGAAGGTGGTTATCTAGTAAAGCGTAATCCTTTAATTCCGGCATACCGCTTTTTGTATTTTCACCTTTTTTAAGTAGCCATAACTTTTGATAATGTGTTAAGTTATCGATGAATATATTGTCATACTTACCAATATTCGCTTTTGCTAATGCGTAAAACTGTGAAATGCTATCATGTGGATTTTCACCATCGATTTTGGCTACATCTACATTTTTATAACCGGATAATACTTGTGTGGTCCCATCAATATCCAGGGCTAATGTTTTGCCTGGCAACAAACCAGCAACCGTTGTTTTACCGTTACCTGGTTTTGAATAAATGATTATTTTTGCTTTTTTACTTTTGGTAATGGCAGCACCGTTTGTAATTTCCAATTAATTCACCTCTACTCTTCCTAATAAATAATCTGTTGATACACCTAAAGCAGTTGCTAAATCGCATAATACATAAATGGTAGGTCTAGAATCCCCAATTTCATAATTCGAAATCGTACATCTATCTTTATTAATCATTTCTGCTAATTCTTGTTGAGTAAGGTCTTTCTGTTTTCTTATCTCTCTAAGCCTTGCAGGAAACATAATATTTACCCCTCCGACATTTGCTTTAGTACAAAGATTGAAGCTTCAAGATCGTATATTTTGCTTGCAACGTCCCGAATGTTCTTTTCAACAATAGGCTTCTTTTCTATTAGCCGCTCTAATTCTCGTTCATGTTCGCCTAATCTTCGTTGTTCCACACTTAATGACTTTTCTAATTCTTCAATAGCAGCGTTCATTTATGTTCACCCCAATCCAATTTAGATCCACAACCTGGACAGTAATTAAAATCATCTTGGAGATACGTTTCACATTCATCACAAAACGGTTCAGCTTCATCACCAGCCGAATGATAACTTTGGAATGCAGGTGTCCATTGCACTTTTACAGTCTCTTTCACTTCACTCACCCGCAACCTTCTTTATGGAATGAGACTCTACATATTGTTTGATGCAATCTGTTTCATCGTGTATGTAATCACCATCAATTTCTCGGTACTCTTCACCCAAATAGATTTCTTTACTGCAACTTTGACAATGATTCATCACGTTATTGAATGGGGAGTCCTGACGGTTCCCGATTACCATTGAATTTTCGAGCATTTGGTATCCCTCCAATTTTCTCTTCCATCCTTTCAGAAGTATAAATAGAGTAGTAGACCACATTGTCACTTGTAAATGACACTTCATATGGATATTCTTCTGATTCACGATTAATTATGTTTGGCTTTATTCTGTTTTCACCTAATACTGATTCGAATGTTTCATTATTAAGTAAAACTTCATTACCACGAACACTGATAAGACCTTCCTCATTTCCTGCTAACCGTAAAGCTTGTACAGCCTTACTCACTTCTTTAATGTTCATTAGCAGTTCACTCCTTTACATGAGTTGAATTCATGCTATAATCATCTTGAAAATTGATTTTATCTAGATCACCTGCGCCAACAGGTGGTTTTTCTTTTTTCTAATTTCACCTTTTATAACTCGTTTATAATCAGGATTGATTTTTTTATAGGCTCTGGTTTTCCTCTTATTGATAGCAAGTCTAGTTTTTCCAAGTTCTTTTCCAATCTCTTCATCTGTAAAACCATGAGATTTTTTTATTAATATCAATTTTTCTTCAGAATTTAATTGATTCATAACTTCTTGACATTGTATCGAAATTATAACTTCTTCTTCCAGCTTTAGCGGATCTACTGCGTAAAAACCATTTTCTGATTCTCCATCTACATAAAGGTCAACAGATATAAATTTCATTGAATTCCTTTCTTCAGGACTACAGCTTCTACTAACTTTAATTACTTTTCCTTTTTCATGAAGCTCATTAATTATCTTCCATTTAAGAGTTTTTATTGCATAGGTATTAAATGCCTCAGATAATTTTGAGTTATACTTCAAACAAAGTTCCCACAATCTAACTTTCCCAATTTGAATTAAATCATCTAATTCCATATTGTTTTTTTTAGCAACTTGAGATGCTACATGATAACTTCCAAATATTTGTTTAATTGATGCGAGAACAAGATGTTCTTTTTCTTCGAACAACTCTTCAGGTGTCATTGTCTTTTACCTTCCCTTCATTATTTTTCCAAGAATCTTTTAATCGGTTTATCTAGTAAAGCTGCAAGCGACATCACTACGCAAATTATTACTGATAAGATGAATAACGAGAATGTACTTTCTTCCATCACTTACCCCTCCTTTTCAGAAACCTTCATTCTTTTGGATTTTTTAGCCCAGTATCGTTGATTTGCTGCTTTAACCTTTTCCCTGTTTTCAGCCCTCCACACCTTCATGTATGCATTTCTTGCTTCACGAGCTGATAACTCTTCATTCTTTACCAAAGGTAAACACCTCCTATAAAACTTTTCAAAATGTAAAGTTTGCTTTAAAAATAAAACTTTACGAAATGTAAAGTATCATCTTCATCTTTTTCTTTATCTTCATCTGATAGGCTTATTGTACTACTAAACTTTACTAAATGTAAAGTGGTAAATTTAAAAAAATTAAAACTTGTCTTTTCGCAAATGATTAGTGTACAGTAAATATATAAAAATAAGATGAAGATAAAGATGACTTAATGGAATCTTGACATAAATCATTAAATAGAAATAGGGGGTGACAATATGTCTGAAACTATGGGGAGTCGCATACAAAAAGTTCGTAAAGAAAAAGGCATGAAACAATATGAACTCGCTGAAGCGATCGGCGTAAACTTTACAACAATTTCATTATATGAATCCGGTAAGAGGGAACCACGTAAAGACATAATGGAAAAGATTGCACTTGTAACTAACGTTTCTGTTGATTACCTTTATGGATTAACTGATAACAAAGTTTTAAATCAGGAAAAATTAAATAAAGAAGAAATAGAAGCAGCAAAACTTATGGAACGCATTATGAAGTTACCACCTGAAAAGAGAAATATAATCAATAATTTAATCGATAACTTTTAAAAACAAAAAAAGAGAGCTTTTCAGCTCTCAACCTTTTTCTCTCATATTCTTCTTTTTTCGTCAAATGTCTGTTATTATGAGGGATATATACATAACTTTTAAACAACTAAACTTAAAAATAAAAACAAAAAAACCCCAGCAACAGTTTTTAGATGGTTGACAGTTTGGCGACCGGATACCATTTAAAAACTCCGAAAGCAGAGGTTTTGTGAACTACGTATTAAATTGATACTTAAATAGTATCATAAGTTTAAAAAAACGTAAACACAAATCCTCTATTTCTGCATACCCAATTTTAGGCTGGGAAAGAAAATGGAGGATTTTTTATTATGGCTAAAATGAAGAAATGGAAATTAAAAAAAGAATATGTGGAAGTACCAAACAAAACCGCATTTTCAGTTGAAACGCGTAAGAATAATGATGATCCAGAAAGTTGCCTTTCATTACAAGCTTTAGGATTGATCGTTAACCTCTGGTCTTACAATACAGAAGAATGGGAATTACATAAAACAGAATTGTACAAGCGTTACGGTAAAAACAAAGAAACATCCGTAAAGAATGCTTGGAAAGAATTAATGGATGCTAACTACATCATTGAATATAAGTTCCGTGTAGGTAAGCAATGGGATTACGAATACTACTATCGTATTACACCTTTCACAGATGAAGAACGTAAAGAAATCCTTGCTTATGCTGAAAAAGAACACGGTCAAATTTGGGGACTTGATTTTCAAGACCTCAAAATGAAGACCTCAAAATCAAGAGATAATAAAAAAGAATTAAAGAAAGATATTATTAAAGAAAAAGAAGAAGAAGAAATTATAACTAACCCTGTTACTGAATCTATGATTCTTGATTTAATGAATCAAAAGATTCAAGAACGAGAGATTACAAACACAAAAACTATTAAAGCTATCCACGATGTTGTTTCTAAATGTAAAGCGATTGGATCCACTGATTTAACTGCAGCTGAAAACTATGTAATAAAAGTTGTGGAAGAAAAAATGTCTAAACTTGGCCAGAAACAGAAAGTAAGGACTGGTAAAGCAAAAGTATCAGGTAATAAAACAATACGCACTGAAATGGCTCCTGATTGGTTAAAAGAAGATACATCATCAATTGTGGAAGACAATGGACAAACTACTGAAGATTTAGAGGAAAATCAAAAACGTTTAGCTGCCTTATTAGGTAAAAATAAAAAAGAAGAGAACTGATTAACAGACCTCTTCCACATTGAGTAAAATAATGTAATATTTTACCGCTGTAAATTGGGAAACTTTTCTACTATGATGGAATTATATTACAACAAGTCCTTATTTCTAAGTAGCATGTCAGAGTAAACAGCCATATGTCTTGCATATTGCCCTTGTTCACGCCCGTCTAGCTTACTGTAGTCCTTTTTAATGTCGCTTAATAGTAAATCTAACAAAGGGTCGTTCTGTTCGTTCTCGAAGCCGAGAAGCGTGTCTGTTGTAACATTAAAAAATGAAGCAAGAATCTTCAAGCTTCCGAGATCCGGTTCATATCGATCTGTTTCCCAGTTCTTGAGTTGACCACGAGTAATACGTGTCTTTTCAGATAATTGTTCTTGTGTTAAACCATAAGCTTTTCTTAAACGTTGAATGTTTTGACCGACTGTATTTTTCATAGTTTTGAGTATAATTACCAAAATATCACTATACCATATTTGGTATGTAACAGGACATTAATATAAAATTTGTCCCTGTATGGAACTGTAAAAATAAATATAGAACAATTGTTCTGTTAGTGGTAAAATATTCATGTGCTATCAAATTATTAGTTAATATGTAAAATTGCATATGCACCGAAATCTTGATTTATAGCGATAAAAAAACTTTCTCAATATTTAATTTGCGAGTGTATTGGTAAAATTGTAAAAATTCGTGATAAAATTTGTTTAACAAAAAATGAACGAAAAAAGACCCATATGAGCGTGTTATCAAGGAGGCTCCTACACTCACCTTAATAACCGTTCCCTAACCATCGCTTAGGAAACACTTGCCACATACGAGTCACATCTAAGTATAACATAAAAACGCAATATTCTTCCCTCGTATTTTGTTTCCGCCTTGAGAAAATCCTGTTAGGATGTGGTTCGTTTTTCTGGAAGGGGAATATTGTTGTGGAAAGATTAATTAAAAAGTTAGATGCAGAAAGAGAAAGCAAAGATATCAAAATCAGAGGATTAGCAAGAATAACTGGAATAGACCGAAGTGTAATTGAAGAAGGTTTATCAGGCAAAACACAAGAAATGAAATTAGAGAATTTTATCGCTATTGCATCTAATGTGTATGAAGATTATTCGACTAGAAAAGAAGAAATAAACAATTTTATTCTACGATGCGAGAAGGATTTAAACATTGTGAAGGCACTTTGTTACTGCCAAGGTCAAGGCGAATACGATGTGATCTCACAACTTATAGATAAACACAAGGGAACTAGGACGTTAAAAAAATACTTAACTATATTTGAACTATATAATCAACGAAATTTGAATAAGAAAACAGGTAAGGAATTAGAAAAAGCACTTGATGAAGAAACATTTTCTAAGTTGCCAGAATGTCAGGTACTTGTGAATATGCTATACGGATTTGCAATGTACGACATTCCGAACTGTCGGGCAATCGTTCCTTATTCAGAAAAAGCAAAAGAAAAAATACCTTTAATTAAAAATAAATTCATTAGAGAATGTTTAGAAATGCAATATAAAGAGAGAGCTGCATATATCAAACTATTATCGGATGAAGTAGAAGAATCTCGTAAGGTATGCTGGGACATTATTGATACAAAGTCAGACTATCAGATGATAAAAGCATCAGCATATTGTTGCTTAGGGGAAAGCTACCAATATGAATGCTTAGAAACGTCGGAAAAACACCTTTTAAAGGCCATAGAAGTATTAGAAGAAAATAAAATTGATAAAAAATCAAAAAAATATGGCTCGTTTAAGACAACTTTAGGACATATATATATAGACAATGCTTTCCACATTGAAAAAATTGAACACGAGTATTTAGATGTGGGAGAAGAAGCTCATTACCAACTTAAATTCGGTGATGCTGAATTAGGGGAAAAATTATATTCCGAAATGAAGATGACGCCCCATAGAAAAGCATCCCGCGCTAAAGTAAAAGGTGATATAATAGCTTTAAAAGAAATTCTTCTAGAATTTGAAAGAAGTGGAAATTTGTTCTATGCAAATGGCATAAAAAGAGAGATAATAAAGGACGAGGTGGAATAAAATGAAAAGTTTATTATTAAGCTTAATTTTATCATTAGGACTAGGAACAGGTGCAGCAAGTGCACAAGTAGACACGCAAGCTCCTGTAGACCAAGCGCCAGTAATGTACATGCAAGTAGATCCAGGCGGTCACTAGTAAAAAATAAGTAACTAAATATACTTTAGTTAACAACTACATATAATCAATTAGAAAGACGTTACTATTAATTTAGTGACGTCTTTCCTACTTTCTGGGAAAGGCTGATTTTATATCACACGATTAAAAAACCAGCCACCTAAAATATACCAATATAAACTGGGGAGGAAAATTATTATGATGAATCAAGGGGCAGCTTTACAAATTGAGAAAGAAATCAGTGTGGAGGAAAGAGTACATAAATTAAGTATCATCATGAAGAAAGCAGAGAACGGTGATCCACAAGCAATTGCACTTTTAAAACAAATTAATGCTTTGACGAAATAAGAGCTTCGGCTCTTTTTTATTTTGTTCAAATTTAAAATTTCACATACCCGAATGAAAGTATTTTATTTAAATATGTATACAGGGGAATTGCATGATATTGAAAGGGATATCGCTATTAATAGCAAAATAGTTATCAATATTACTATTGCTATCTTTATCTTTATCTTATAAACTATCAATAGTAAAATTGCTAGCAATATTAATAGTACTAGCAATATCATTATTGAAAGTTGAGGTGCTAATGTTATGACTGAAATCATTGCCGTATCAACGAACAAGGGCGGTGTACTGAAAACAACTTCCGTCACAAATTTAGCTGGTGTTTACGCAAGAGAAGGTAAGAAAGTTTTAATTATAGATACTGATAACCAGGGAAATGCAATCATGAGTTTTGGTAAAAATCCTCGTAAATGCAAAGTAACTATTTATGATATTTTGATTCATGGCGATATGGCTGAGAAAGGAATTATAAATGTACATAAGAATATTGACATGATTCCAGCTAACCATGATATGTCTAAATTTGATTTTAAAATTCTTCCTAATTTAAACATGTATCCGAATATGTTTGGATTATTGGCTGTAGCAATGAGAGATATTGTGGATCTATACGATGTAATTTTAATTGATACCCCACCAACTTTAGGATTAGTACAAGGTAACGTACTAGCTTTTGCAAATAAAGTTTTAATCCCATTCCAACCAGAAGCTTATTCTGTAGAATCATTACAAAATATATTAGAAATGATTAAGGAGTTTAAAGAAAAGAAAAACCCTAATTTAGAAATAGCAGGTGTTTTTGCAACATTGGTTGATGGTAGGACAAATATTCATAAAGCATTTATTGATAAAGCTAAAAAATATTGTAAGAAGAATAAAATTATTTTTTTAGAAACAGTAATCCCACAATCGGTTAGATTTGCGAACGCTGTAGCATATGAAGGAAAACCAGCAGTAATCCATGAACCTTATCATGAGGTTTCTCGATCTTACTTTAAATTAGTAAAGGAGATGGCATAGATGGCTAAGAAAAAGGAAACTATACTTGATTTTGATAATGATCCAGAAGTTGTAGAGGAAGAAGAAAATACTCCTATTGAAAACAATAATGATAATGAAAATAATAGTGCTAGCAAAAGCAATAATACTATCAAAAATGCTAGCAATAGTGATAGTATCCTATCATCCGTTCTATCCAAGACTACAAAAAAGCCGAAGAAGATTTATACAGGATTTTATTTAGATGAACCTGTTAAAAAAACAATTGATAAAGTCGTAAAACAAAACAAAGATACGAACAAATCAGAGCTTGTAAATGACCTTCTAACAGCAGCTTTTAAACAAGCTGGATTAATGGAATAGGCCCCGCAGTTAAGCAGGGCTTTTTCTTATGAATTCACCGCTGTTTTATCCATAAAATCATGTATGGATGTCGCCTGAAAAATACGTAAATTGGAAGAAGTTATGTCATACTTCTTATCTGTAATTATAAGAATAGATGGAAAAAATTTAGAACCTTTCGGTTGCCAGGATTCATTGTGCCATTCCTGACTATGGAAGTACAATTCATACCTGTTAATCTTATCTTGCATAATCTTCTTACTGTAAACTGACTTTTGAACCTCAATGAAGAATGGAGATCTGCGCCATATCGTAAATGCATCAGGTTCCATATAATCTTTTCCGTATTTCGGTTCAGCTTTAAATAGCTTCGGTTTTTCATAATGAATCAGTTGTTTGTATACGTCCACAATGCCGAGGAAGTGAGGAATTTTTTGGCTAGTTTTTCGAAGTGTGCTAGGTTGAGGGAAATATATAAATGGCTGCTGTGTAATATTGGCATCCACATGACCATCTCTCCTTAATCGTTTCATGACTGTATTACAGCAAGTAACTGCGTTTTTTATCCCTTGAAAATGTAAATCTATAATGTCATCACGTGACATGCATCTAAAACGCTTCAGATTGCTTAGTATCGCTTTATCTCTACTCTTCATAATCTAACACCCCAAACAATTGATTATCTTCTTGTGGAGGAATCTGAAGCTTCATATCCTCTTTAGAAATGCGGTAAGGTTCAACGATTTGTTTCGCTTTGCTTAATTCTAAATAAGGAGCTTGCACTTTCTTTAATCCATTTAATTTCAATATCATTTGGCCCGATTGCTCTAAGTGTTCTGATCCAGGTGTACCCATGATATTACTGTTAATCGTACTATCACACTTAAAGCCCATTCTTACCGTCATATTAAGCTTTAACTTACCATCCAATACTTTTGCATCAGGACGTTGCATACTGAGCATGAGGAAGACTCCTAGCGCCCTTCCGACTGCCGATATTTTTTCAATGTTGGTCATACACTCTTTTTCATCTTGTAACATTGCTACTTCGTCAATAGCAAGTAAGATATACGATTTCTGATTATCGGGATTCAATTTGTTATATTCATCAATATGGTCCACTTCATACTCTTCCATTAGTTTTCTGCGTTCGCGTATTTCCTTCCACACTTTCTGCAGCATGATCTTCATTTCGACTTCTTCCATACAAACCTCTTTTACATGTTTCACCCTTCGCAAAAAGTGAAATTCAGAGTTTTTTAAGTCGCCCAGGTATAAGTGTAATTTGTCAGGGGACATGTATTGAATGAGTGTGGACAGCACAACACGGACCATGCTACTTTTTCCGCTTCCGGTTTCCCCTGCTATAAGTAAATGCGGTGTATTTGAATCAACCATGTCATACACAATCATATTGCCAAATTGGTCCCGACCTACTACAACAGGAAGACGATACTTTTTCAATAATGGCTGCCACTGCTTATAACTGTATTTGTACGGTTGTAGTCCAGCATCCGAATAAAATACATTGAGCACAAACTTTTTGATATCACCTTCAATCGCTACATTACGTCCTAATATTTGTTGAAAGCAAAACCATTTCTTTTCAATAGTCTTTGGATCCAAACCATTTGGAATGGTAAATACATATCGAACATTTTCTTGTGTGGAAGAAATGTCGTGTATCTTTGGATAAATTGGCAACTTCCCACCTCTTGTTTGATGGTCCACATATAAACCTGCTTTTCCAAACGCCTCTATAAGTTGATTCTTCAAACTTTGTTTATGAAGC
>NZ_CP014286.1 GCF_001595725.1 Bacillus thuringiensis | reverse complement strand
TCTCCTACTAATTCATTATTCTCAACAAAAATACGATCAAAAATAGGGATTTTAGTCATTTGAATAGTATTTGTTTTATTCAGCCGCTTTGTTTTTCTGAAATCATCTAAGTTTATAATCATTGTAGTAATCCTTTCTTGTTAGGAATGTACGTTCGCTTGATGTTTAAAAATAAAAGCCCAGGGAGGACTAAGCATAGCAACATACTGACTTTTGGTATTTAAGTAATAATAATTCTTCCGGAATCCCTGTATGATGAGAGATTGCATCGATAGTTTTAAACTCTTTTGCATATGCATGCCAATCCTCATCGGGAAGTAATAATTCAACTGCAAATAAATTAGCTTGTCTTTCAAATTTATCTACAGATAAGAATGTATTAGCACGTAAAAACGGAGTATTGACATGTTTATGCATTTTACAATGGCCTAATTCATGAGAGCAAGTAACAATTTGTTCGTTGATACTTAAGTTTTCGTTAATGCAGATATACTGGTTTTTCTTATTATATTTATAAAAACCCATGATGCTTGGATCTAAATTTTGATAAAAAACGTGAACATTTAAACGTTCAGCTATTTCAAAAGGGTTGGTTGTATTAAATCTCGCTGCTAGTTCTAATGCTGTGTCTTTTTCGTAGTAACCCAATTGATTCTCCCTCCCCTGACTCACTCTGATTCATTTCTGTATTTCTTTGGGATGTATTTCTTATTTATCTTTTGAGTATGTTTCACAATATACTCCATTGCATCCATTAATGAATCTAAAGCTTCTTCAGTAAGGGGTTCACCAGAAAACATTAATCCGTCAGAGTCTGTCAGATCTTTTCTTATCTCTTCCATTCTTTTTCCGATGTCTTTTTTATCTTTCTCAGTAAAACCTTCAGCATCTTTTAAATCGATTTTATTCATTTGGTTAGTTCTTCCTAATAGAAAATCAATAGATACATCAAAATAATCAGCTACTTTTTGTACACGTTCAACAGAAGGTGTTCTTTTCTTCCACTGATAAATTGTATTTTGACCAAAATCTAAATCTTCTTCTAATTTAGATACCGATATACCTCTATTTAAACAAAGTTCTTTGATCCTATCTGTAATACTCATATAAATCGCCCTTTCAAGCTAACACACCGTTTTTATTCAATTAGTTAGTTAAAACATTTGACAACTAACTAATTGAATAATATACTAATGTGCATAAGCTACTTATTTAGCTTCTTAAACACTACTTAATAAAGGCTCTATTCCACGTTCCCCAACGTACAAAAGCTATAGTTGTAGGTTTATTTAGCTATGAGTTCATTTTAATCAATAAGTTAGTTATTGTCAATAATAAGCTAAATAATTAGCTTATTTTCTAAAAATGAGGTGAATAGAATGAAAAATGAATTCGGCATGAAGGTTCGAGCAACACTATTCGCTAAAAACATGCAACAAAAAGATTTAGCAAAGTTACTTGGAATATCAGGTCCTTATTTATCCGATATTCTTCGAGATAAGAGAGAAGCGAAAAGTGTCAGGGCGAAGATTATTAAAATTTTAGATATGAAGGAGGTCTCTTGAAATTATGAGTGGATTGCAAGCTATTAGCCCTTTAGATAATCAACTGGTTTTTGTGGAGAGAAATGTAATTGTAACAGACAGTTTAACAATTGCAAAAATGTTTGATAAACGCCATGACAATGTTATAGCGGATATTCGTACTCAAATTGATTATGCCGGAGAAGAATTTTCGCTCCTAAATTTTCAGGAGTCAAAATACAGAACTCGAGGGAAAGAATATCTTAAATACAATTTAACAGAAGAAGCTTTTACATTAGTTGTTATGAGTTATAACACCAAAGAAGCTGTACAAATGAAAATTAAATTTATCCAAGAATTTAAACGGATGAAGGAACACATTCAAAAACAAATGTCGCCTTTGAAAATGATTAACACGATTACATCTGAAATGATGAAGCAAGATGAACGATTAGAAACAATTGAAAACAAGTTAAATGAAAAGATGACAATCGATAGTTATCAACAAACGACGTTGCTGAACGCGAAATTGCGTCGAGTCGAAAAGCTTTGGGGAGAAGAGCCGAAAATTCGCCAAGCATTTGAAGATAAAAGAATTTTACATAGTAGAGCCTGGAAGGATTTCAAAATGGCTTTTGTAGTTCCAAGTTATCGTGATACGAAAGAAAAAGATTTTGAAGAAGCGTTAACGTATTTGAAAGCCTGGAGACCAGGACTTATATAAGTACAAATGGGAGGTTTTATAAATGGCAATAGATTTAAATAGTTTCGCAGATGGTGCAGTCGCAGAAAGGTTTGATGCGGAATTCGAAAGAGTTTTAGAAAATATGGCAGACCCTAATACGGATCCAAAGAAACCGCGAACAATTACATTAACTCTTTCGATTACTGGCGATAAAAAACGTGAAGTTTGGGATTGCCAGGTGCAAGCAAAATCTAAGTTAGCACCAACTATAGAAGTAGGATCAAAAATCCTTATGGGCCGTGATCATGACGGACAAGTTGTTGGCCAAGAACTGGCCTCTGGTATAAAGGGGCAGTACTACATGGACATGGAGGGTGATATTGCTAACGATGTAGGCGAAAAAGTTAAAACGGAGGAACTTCCTACCGAAAATGGAGTAGTAGATTTTCGTAAAACAAAAACAAACTAATAAATCGTAAAGGGGAAATATAAAAATGATTAAACAAGCAATGGAGTACTTATTAGAAACAGCAGGAGTAAGAATTGAAAAGGTTAATGATCGCCCATATTCCACTCAACCATTATATGCGGTAAAGGAACCAACAGCAGCAGGGATTATAGTCAATAGTCTTTCTGGTTTAGTAGATTATATCAAATCAGAGTTTGATGGGGACCATCCTTTAATGATTCATGTTGAGAATCCTAAAAATGTTTCATGCTTCACGAAAGTAAATGATGATTATAACCGTAGTATCTTTATGGAAGCTAAAGCTCTTACACCGCAATTTTCTTTTGAGAGATTTCATGATCCAGAAAACTTTAATATCAGCTTGCAGTCTGCATTTGTTAGGAACGATGATTGCGAAGCAATGCTGAAAGTCGTGGGTAATGTGAGAGACGAAACAATTAATACATATAAAGATGATGGTGTTTCGCAAACTGCAGTTGTGCAAACGGGTGCTTCAAGAGTGAATGCAGCAGTGCCAAATCCAGTGACGTTACAGCCGTACCGTACTTTCGTTGAAGTTGAACAGCCAGAAAGTCCATTTGTATTCAGAATGCAGAGCGGCCCTAAATGTGCATTGTTTGAAGCTGATGGTGGTGCTTGGAAATTAAAAGCGATTGAAAACATCAAAAACTATTTAGTTGAGAAACTAGCAGACGAAATTGAAAACAAAAAAGTATTTATCATTGCTTAATAGCAATTTATATAACTTTCAGCTGCACCCTTAAACGGTGTGGCTGGAATTGAGGTGAATTAGGTGGGATTAGCCGATAGGGTACTTCCGGAGCATATACGAAGAGCTAGGGCTTTAGAGAGTCAGCTACGTGAATATATGAAGAATCAAAAAATGTTAGAACAACAGAGTAATAGAGCGATGAATAATCATGAGGTAACAGCTTCATTGGAATTAATGGAGTTAAGCAATAAACAAAAAGAAGAAGCTGCAGCAGTTGAAAAAGAACTAATTGAACTGTACAGGCAAAAACAGAAAAAAGATAAATATATTAGAAACGAAGAACAAAAAAATGTTCTTGAAGTAGCGGATCGCCTGGAATCGCTAGGCGGTAATCCCAAAGTAGTAGAGAAAATAAGAAAAAACGCATAAAAAAAGATCCATCGCATTGATGGATACTCAAAAAAGTTAAAGGTAGATATAGATTTGGATTTAAAAATAAATTTACATTTGCAATTATAACACAGTAAATACGCTAGCGGCCAAATTATGTGTATTTATAAAAATATAAAGATTATTAAATTTAAGAATAAAAACTATAAAGTAGGGAGCTGAAAGTAATGAATGATTTGTTGTACGACAATAGTGAATGGTGTGATATCTGTAGTGCAGTAATCCCAACTGCTGATGTGAAAAATATGTACATTGAGGGATGCGAGAAAACGCTTTGTAAGTCTTGTCGTGGTGAAATGGAGCTTAAATTAAAAGTAGTTGAGACTAACGTGATTCAAGATATGTTAAAGCTGCTTATTAAAGGGTACGGTATGGATAAAGTAAGGGACTTTGATTTAATGAAAGCGGAGAGATACGCGAAGGAAAAAGAACTAGCTTTTGTAATTGAAAAACGTGGAGGGAAATTCAATCAAGAAAAGCTAGGTGAATTTGTATCACTTTCTACAAGTGAAATTGTATCAATTCTACAATACTTACAAAAAAAGATTGGCACCCATTTATGGATGAATGCAGTAATTGGTGCGCTACTAGATAGAGGACTTGTATACACGTTGCAGTTAGAAGAAGGTGTTCACGATGACGGAACAACTGACATTCTTGCTGGATGATCTCACAAATACAACTGCAGCAATAAAAAACAAAAAAGTTATAGATTCTAGGGAACAGGCGCAGCCGTTTGATATAAGAAATGCTCATGCGAAGCACTTGCCAGGACGCGTAGGATTTGCAGATGTGCTTGCGATTATTCCGTGTGATGTATGGAGCGCAGATGAACTGCCACGCTCTGTAAAGCAGGATAATCACTTTGATATGTATATCGACTATGTAACAGCGTTATGGCGGTATAGACGAGCACAGGATAAATGTTTCTTTTGGGACGAAGCAGAAGAGATTTGCAAAGCTGCAAGGGAATCGCAGGAACCGCAGCCGTTACGAATCTATTTTGATAGCGGATTTAAACCGCAATATGTAACTAAATATTTGGAGGGTTAAAGATGAAAATTGTAGCAGTAATTGTACCAGTACCAAAGTTTATTAAAACACCATTTGAACTAGGTGATTGGGTAGTATTTGAATGCAAAGATTACACAATGTTTGCTGAAGTGAAAGCGATGGAAGTCGATACAAAGAATGGCCGTATTAAAATTCTAGGTGTATGGGGAAATTGTGACATAGCAGGTATAGGTGATAAAGGATGGCAATATGCAGATCAGTGCCGTCTAGCTACAGAAAAAGAGAAATACTGGGAAGAGCGCCGCAGAGTTTTCGCAAAGAAAAAGAGAAGAAAAAATGAATTTCACTCAGGTGACTTCGTTAGTGATGATAGTCGAGTTTTAACTGTATGTCATCAAGATAGAGATACCGGAGTCGTAACTGTGTATGTAAATAATATGAATGAAAAATACGAAGTGAGCCCGCAGGATTTGGAATTAATATTCTGTGCAGAAGATGCTGTAGGGTGAACTGGTGAAGAGTGCATTCAACATTTTTGGAATATTGGGAATTTAAAAGGTGAAAGAACATATTGTGTAGAGAAAAATTGATTGGAAAGTTAATAACTTTAGAGTGTTATAGGACAAAGGACCGCCAGTTGTGGGAATTGGACGACCTAGAATTGGCGGTCTTACTCGTTATAACGATCATAAAACGATTAAAGGAGAATGGAATCATGAAATTTGAAATCTTATGTAATTGTGGAATGAATGTAGCGGCGGAACTAAATAGAGCGGAACAAGAAATGGGGAATGCTGCAGTACTTCCTATCATTACTACAAAGGATAACGGAATCCAGGGCATTATGGTTCAAACAACAGAAAAAGAAATTCAAGTTACATGTACAAATTGTAATGAATCCGCGCGATTCTTATTGGAGCCAGAGAAAAGAGTGGAAGAAAGTCCAATTCTTGAATGGTCTAAAGTCTCATTAGTTAGCCAGGAGGGAGAACGATGAAATCTACATATAAATATCATATTTCAACAGTCTTCCCTCACTGGCGTTGTAATCACATTGTAGTAAAAGAAAATGAAAAGATGGCGAAATATCATTTTTACAAACAAATTAAAAAGCAAGGTTTTATCAATATGCCGTTCGAACAGTTTGAGCCATTTATCACTTGTGAATATAAAGGTGTAGTTGATATAGCAACCCTATTTGGTAAGGAAGAACCATTCCGGAAGATGTGTAATTTTAGAAGAATCCCATTCGCAAAACGTGGAATGCGTGTCGAAGCGCAGGGAAGAAAAG
The DNA here is from genome assembly GCF_001595725.1 of Bacillus thuringiensis. Classification (GTDB taxonomy): domain Bacteria; phylum Bacillota; class Bacilli; order Bacillales; family Bacillaceae_G; genus Bacillus_A; species Bacillus_A thuringiensis_K. The sequence continues at coordinate 48,061 of NZ_CP014286.1, read as the reverse complement.
GGACGATCGTCGGGAATTGTAAAAACGATTTATTCATTGTCCTGGATGATGATCCTCACAAGTTTAGGTTTAATCCTCATTGGGAGATTGTTTATTTCAATGATGAGGGTGAAATTATTAAAGATTATCGTAAAGGGGCTTATGCATTATGAGACACACAACAAACCTATATGTAATTACTCCAGAAGAAACGCAGCAGACTTTTGATATTACAGAGTTGTTCAAAATGCAGAAAGAACTAGATAAGCGAATCGGATATAAGGGTAACGATAAGTTAGATATGCTGTTCCGCGGGTTAATGGTTGAAATTGGTGAAGCCTGGAACGAAACAAGGGCCTTTAAAATGTGGAGCACAGGATTTGGAACACCAAAGGATGGTCTATTGGAAGAGTTAGTTGATGGATTCCACTTTCTAATGAACATCGTAATTGAATTAGATCGTCATACATTAAAAAGAAAACTCGTATCTGGATTTTCGAAACAATACATCATGAAGAAAAACGTGTTGAATGTAAACAGGCTTTTTGAATGGTATATGCAGGATATATTATCAGCTAAACGTGCATGGTGTGAATTTAGAAATTTAAGTGTAGCATTAACTCATTTACATAAAGCGTTCGGTATTTTCTTCCGTCTTTGCTATTTATACGGTTATAAATTTGAAGATGTTGTACAGGCCTACAAGGAGAAGAATAAGGAAAACTTTGAACGCCAAGCGAGCGGATATTGATATGTATACATTTGTTGTTACTTATGAACTACCGCCAATGGAAGGGACGCTAAATGTAGATATAAATGCAAAAGATGAATATGAAGCTTTGTATATTGTTAGAAATTTTTTGTATCGTGCTGCTATAGTGCACGGTGCTAAGCAAAAATATTATCAAATTTGAATTTTGTAGAAAAGGGGAATGGATATGGATATAAAAGTGGACGAACTAAAAGAAAATGAAGATGGTATAAAAGGTGGCAAGATAACAATCATTAATGAAACACATACAATTACAATCAATTCACAACATGTAGATGATGCTTATTACCTTGCTAGTAACTTAGAAGATTGTGCAAATACAATTGAGGTTAAACAAAACTGTGAAAGATGCTATCAGTGTGACGGAAAAGGTGTTGGTTTGGACTGGGGCGCTATGAAGTTTTGGGAATGTGATGAGTGTAACGGAACAGGGGAAGTAAACTCTAAATAAAACTTAACAAAAGCGTTATTAGAATAGAAAATGGCAGCTGAAAATTCAAGGATGAATCAGCTGCCAATAAAGTAGTTATTAAATCTTATTATTAAGCTTTTAATTTGGATTTTTGCTCTTATTTCGAGAAGAAATTATACCGAAAATAGCACCGGACATTGCACCGATTAAAGTTGGTAAGAGTATACTCCATGCTGCAAAAGACATAATTAGACCTCCTAATAATAAAATGTTGTAACTATATATTTTATTATATCGCAATTTAAGGATTTAATGTTAGGAAATCTTGGGAAATCAAACAAAATAGTTATTTTATGGAGTGGTGTAGATGGACGAACATATAGCTATAAAAGAGTGGCACAGGATTTATCGTCTGTTTATTATTAGTCAGCTTTACACAACCCTTGACGATCAATCTTTCTTGTTGGGGGTTGCTGATGAATTTTATGAATTCTATAAAAAGATAGAATCTGGAGAAATAAAAATTGATGAATATGGTCAGTTAATTGAATAGAAAGGAAGAACAAAAGATGAAAGTAATTTGTACCAAAGATGTGGTTATGAATACGAACGAAAAATACGGTAAGTATTCCGGTAAGAGAGTTTTTACAAAAGGGAAATTGTATAAAGCAAGGCATCATACAACGACCTTAGAAGATCCGTGGACACCAGTTAAAGTATTACGAGCTACTAATGATTTTAATGACCGCCATATTATTAAACATTGTTATGAAGGGGCAAATAATACATTCTTTGAAAATCATTTTTTAGAAGTTCAAAACTAAACAAAATTCTTATTTTAATAGAAAATAGGTGATCCTATTGAGCGGAGAAAAAGAATGGTATTCGTTAGCAGAGGTTCTGGGAATTTTAGATATTGATGTTAACGAAATCATAAAATTATTGGATGAAATTGAAGAAGATTTATAACAAAATTTTTTTATAAAAAGGGGAATTAAGATGAAAAAGTTTGTGTGTACAGTAACTCGTGTAGATAAATTCACTATTGCATTAGATGAAACCAAAATGGATGTAAGCTGGTTAGAAAACTTTAAAAATAACTTTTACGATATTGAAGATTTAAAGGGGCATGCAGAAATGATTGCTCAGTATAGAGCTAGATTCGGCCATGAATGTATTGAAGGATATGGCATCCCTTTAGAAAAAGGAAAGCCGCCAATTGGGGTTTCTGAAGATGATCGGAGAATCTTTGATGCTATTCATATTCATGTGGTAAGTGAAGATAATGATTGTGAAGTAGAGGTGCAAGAAATTTAGAAAATCTTTATTTGAATAGAAAGTGGTGGATCAATGACTGTATTTCAAGGGAAGGAAATAAAAATAATCTCTTCTGATAGCAGGCAGAATTGGTACAACGATAAAATTGGTGAAAAATTCATTGTTCAAAGTGAGTGCAGTCGAAATAAAGATAACTTAATTGTTAGAACAACGATCGAACAAGCTGGCTGGAAGCATGGGTGGGTAAGTAAAGATGACTGTGTATTTGTAAACTAAACAAAATCGTTATTTGAATAGAAAGGGAGAATGAGAGATGGATTTGAAAAAGTTACAAGAACTTAATGATCTTAGACTCACAATAGAAATGTACAACGATTTAATGGATAAATACGATGATGAAGATTTCGTTTTAGAAAACTTAGATAACATTTTAAATGTTTTTCATTCAGTGCCACGTCTGGTTGAAGAAATTACATTATTACGGGAAGAGAATCAGCAATTGCAGTATGAGTTAAAAGAAGAAAGAATTTGAACAAAAACGCTATTTTATTAGAAAAGGAGAATGAAAATGAATACAGTAACAATTAAATTCGGTCAAGGTGATAATGCTTGGAAAGAAAAGAATGTAGTTGTCCAGTTCTTAGATGAACGCGGTTATAATATGCAGCCATATGAAGAAATTGGGGTAATTCATTTAACAAAAGTAGTAAATGAAGAACCAGTAGAATTCTCCGATAATGTTTTAGATCATCGTCCAAACTTAGCGAATTTAAAAGCAATTGGAAAAGAAGATGATTATCTATTCCAAGCACTAGCTTATATGGGAAATGTCTCTCAATTTATGAGCTGGGCAAATACAGTGTTGGAACTTGTGGAAGAGGTTCCAGAAGAATTGAAAAAAGAAATTAAGAAAGTTCATTCTGGTATCTGGGAAATGCAAGAAAAATTAAGAGAATATAAGAAAGAGGATGATAAGTAATGGAAGAAATTTTAGTACAAGGTGACATAACTGAAGATTTAAAAAGATTAGGGGTTAATGCAAAGAGAACATATGGTGATGAAAATACATCGTACCAAGTATATGAAGTTTCGGATGAAGATTTTCAAAAGTTTAGTGATGATGCGGATAATAGGGATGCAGATGATGGTCATTGGAAAAATGGGGGATGGCGCTGGGATACAGGAAGTAATCAACCGATTCCTACCGACAAAGCTGAAGTCAACCACCAAGAATTAGTATGCTGGGTAGAAACAATAAACGATGATGAAGAAACATATCGAAATGATTGGTATGTGGATCTACTAGAATACCTCGATGTTGGAGTGGGTTGCACAGCTTTCCGTAATGTATGTGCCGTAACGAAGGACTTGGCGAAATACAACAATATGTCAATGGCTGAGTTATTTAAAAAGTATCAAGGGTAATTCAAACAAAAACTTCATTTTATTAGAAAAGGTGAATTGATATTGCAACTGTTAAACCTATTTTTGAAGTTTCCTTTTAGGATGAAATGTAGAAAGAAAGGACACGTTCTCAAATATCGAAAAGGGTATTGGGGATGTGTTAGATGCGGAATTAGAAGTAAAGATAACTATAAGAGTTTAAAAGAAAAAGGGATGCTATATAACCCTAAGTGAGAGGAGAGTAAAAGAACATGGCCAGAAGTCCTTTGATTTGGTTTGGAGGAAAAGGAAAGTATGCAGAACACATAATTAATAAGATGCCAGCTCATAAGGTGTATGTGGAGCCATTTGGTGGTGCTGCCCATGTAATTTCACAAAAGCCACCAATTGGCCATGAAGTTTATAACGATATTGATGGTAATGTTGTTAATTTTTTACTTGTAGCAAGGAGTAAACCAAAAGAGTTACAAAAAGCTTGTGAATCATTACCGTATAGCAGGCAACTGTATGAAAGCTGGAAGAAAGAGCATTTACCTCGAGATCCATTCGAAAAAGCGGTTCGTTGGTTTTATCTCAATAGGTCAGGTATATCAAAAGGGAATGCTGACGAAGTACCTCAGACGGGTTGGAGAAACAGTACGAAAAGCAATCAAAATCCAGCAAGAGGATATTTTGGTGCTTGCTCAATCATTGAATCATTTGCTAAGAGAATGCAGGGCACAATGATAGAGCAATTAGATTTTAGAAGCATCATTGAGAAGTACGATAGCAAAGAGACATTATTTTATGTCGATCCTCCATATATCGGTCGTGAAAAGTTCTACGCTGGAGGATTCTCAAAGCAGGATCATATAGATTTAGCCAGCTTATTAAACAAAGTAAACGGGAAAGTTATTTTATCTTATTACGATGATCCGCTATTACATGAACTCTATCCGAATTGGGAAAGAGAAACATTCAAAGCTCATAAGCAAGTTGTTGGCGGATCCGGAGTTGTATGTGAATCAGAAGAAATATTATTTATGAATTTTAGAACAGAGCAAATGAGCTTGTTTAATTAGAACAAAAATTTCATTTTATATAAAGGGAAGAGAGGAAGCAGCATGGGTTACGGAAATAGAGGAATGGCATTTGAACATTTATTAAACATTACTTGTCGTATGTATAAGTCAGCAAATGTAGGTATTTTTAATAAACGTCCAACACCAGTGAAAGTTATAAAAACGAATAAAAAAGGTGAAATAACCAAAAGTGCATGGGGAAGTAAATCTACTGTAGATTACGATGGTGTATATAAGGGAAGAGCAGTTTACTTTGAAGCAAAGTCTACAAAAGAAACAAAAAGATTTCCATTAGATAGTATAAGTAGACACCAAATCGATTATTTAAATGATACGCAAGCGCATGGGTCTATTTGTTTCTTTTTAATAGAATTTAGAACAGATCATATTATCTATTTCGTTCCGGTTTCATTAGTAGCAGAATACTATGAAGCTATGCTATATGATGGTGGCCGTAAATCCATTCCAAGAGAAGAATTTGAACAACATGCGTATGTAGTAGAAAGAACTGATCGCGCTCTCGTAGATTACCTGGTACATGTAGATAAATTAGATTGGCCACTTTGCAGCTGATGGAACAAACAAAAGGTATCGATAAAAGAACTGTACGCATAAAGATAATAAATTTACAGGACCAACATTGTAATGGATGTGAGCACCTATATAAACCTAGTTATTGTTTACATAATTGTGTAATAGGTAAACAGATAAATAAATTAGGTACTGCTTTAGGAGGAACCTATGTAGCAGATCAGCCGAAACGGAGAACAAAAGCAGAATGGGATGTATTATGTGAGAAAACGTTAATAATGCAAGAGATGGGTATGACGAATGTACAGATAGCAAAAGAACTTGGTATACGAGATCCAAGCTATATAAGTGAACAGTTAAAAAAGAGGAACCTAAGATAAAAATTTCACATACCGTATTAAAAGGATAAATAAAAAATAATGAAAGTAATAGTCCACATTTAGAGGGCGTTGATTATGTCTAGGAAAAGAAATCTTCCTATATATAATTCAGCGTCCTCTTTTTATATAAAAGGAGGAACCTGGTATGAAAGATTTAGTGGAGCAGTATACCAAAACAAGAAAGACATTAGAAGAATCTAAGGTGGGCGCGACAGAAAAGGATATAAGTATTATTAATGAAATGATTAGTGATATAAATTATGCTCTGGAATGGATGCGAACAGCGAAAGAACCAGGGGCTATAAGAGGTATTGAGCGTAGAGCGGCATATCAACGTAATACTGCAGTAAACCCATTACTAATGCAAAAGTATTTGAGAAGTGCAGAAACGCTATATGAGTGGGATGATAAGCCCAAAGAGAATGTAATTACTGAATGGGAACGTATTAAGTTAGAAGATGCTTTATCAACATTAACGGAAAATGAAAGAGAGATTTATATAATGTTTAAGGGGAATTGTTTGTCTATGGATAAAATTTCCAAATTAATGAAAGTATCGAAAGGAACCATCCAGAAATCAATACAACGATCTGACGTTAAAATAGCTAGACAATTAGAAGGTAGTCTATTTTGCATGATTTAACTTGCAAGAGGGATATTTTCGCCTTACGAATGCCACCTATATATGAGAGGCCGAAACCAGCTCTTGTAGTTAGGTGATGAGTGAACATATAGCGTTGCTCTTCCTTATCTGCAAGAGGATTTATTTTAAAGGTGCAAGGTAAGAGGTTACGAGCCTTACTTTGTATGTATTTCTTGATTTCAATCGTAATTAGAATATTCTTCAAAACTTCATTAATTTAAAAGGTCTAAACGGAGGAGAGCTTCTGTTCTCCTTTAAGTTGATACCTGTGCCTACTAATAGGGTGTCAATTTAAAGGGGTACGGAAATAGCCCGATATAAAATTAAAAAATTCCTGGGAGAAATTTTGCTTCTCTCATAGCCACTGACGTAAGGCGCGTAGTCAAATTTAAAAATGTAAGAGTGCGGTGGCTATGAGAGGAATAGAAATTCTAATTATATATTTATTTGAAAGGTGGAAATTTATATGTCAGGAAAATATTTAAGCGATGAGATTGCAGATAAACATTATAAGGAAGCAAGACAATGTGTAATAGCAATGCAAGCTGCGTCAGTAACAATGCTGCAGCGTAGATTTAGAATTGGTTATACGAGTGCAGCAAAGATTATTGATCGTCTTGAAGAAAATGGAGTCATTGGTCCGTATGAAGGAAGTACACCAAGAAAGGTATTAATTAAAGAGTAGCATCCGTAATGGGTGCTATTTTCTTTGTTATATAGAAATTACATATTAAACATAAATAACAATGAATTTGATATCTAAATAGGTATACGTTTGTGCAGCGGTTATTTTTGTAGCATCTTATTTGCTGTTAAGGGAAGATAAGCGCAAACGTGTTGCATGTAATGAAATAGAAAACACGAATAGCCCAACGACGGCTTTGATTTTAAAATCGTTTCCGTTGGGCAATAACATCCAAACTCCGGATCTGTTATGTACATATTCACATGTTACTTTCAGAGCGCGCTCTTTATTCGTGAGCGTTTCAGAAACACGCAAAGGATATTTTACGGCGCCAACCTTTTTTCCTACTTTGCATACTATCGTTATTAACGAAATTTAGTAGTTTTATACATGAGGTGATACATATGCAATTAGAATTATTGAATGATTTAACAACAGAATTAAAGACACGCGTTTTATCTGGTGCAGTTACATGGGAATTAATTAATGCTATTGTATTAGATCGTTTAGAGAGAATAGCAGATGAAGCAAAAATGAATGAATTTGGTATAGGTATGTATGGAGTTAAATGGGAAGATGTTAATTTAAAAGCATACGCAGCATTAGATAATGTTATCGGTGTTAATGACGCTCATCTTATTAGCAGCCTTTCTCCTGGTCATATAAAGAATCTATGTGCAGCAGGTGCTATTGAATCTAAAAAGATCGGTGGAACTTGGGTGATAAATAGAGAGCGGTTTGAAGAGTGGTTCAGATGCTCATGTAAAAACGAAACAAACTCAACACAAACCAAATATTGTAAAAGATAAGTAAAAACCATCTAATGTAACACATCATGTATTTTGTTACATTAGATTTATGAAGAGAAATGCTGTTATATCAACGTTTGGGTCTATTTATAAAAATAACTACCATATTTTATGTAACATATTGTATAATAAAGATACATCTAATGTAACATAACGTATGGAGGGGTAAGGAATGAAGTTTGTGCAACCAATTCGAGATAAGAAAAAATTAGAAGAAGTGAAAGAGGTTTTACGTCGCCAATCTTATCGTGATTTGTTTTTATTTGAAATGGGAATCAATACAGGTCTAAGAATTAGTGACTTATTAAAGTTACATGTAAATGATGTGAAAGAAAGAACTCACATTGTTATTAAAGAACAGAAGACTGGGAAAGATAAGCGTTTCATTATCAATACAGCGTTAAGAGAAAAAATAAACGAATATGTAAGTGGAATGAACGAAACGGATTGTTTATTTGCTTCTAAAAAGACAAAAAAGCCTATCACTAGAATTCAAGCTTATCGAATCATGAATACCGCTGCTGAAAAAGTAGGGCTTGATGAAATTGGAACGCATACGCTTAGAAAAACTTTTGGCTATCATTATTATCAGAAGACAAAAGATGTAGTAATGTTACAAACAATCTTTAATCATTCTGCTCCATCGATTACGTTACGTTATATAGGAATCCAACAAGATGAGATAGATAAATCATTAGAAGATTTCAGTTTATAAATTAGAAACCACAAAAGTAGCGATTACGCTGCTTTTTTATTTTGTAAAGCAATTAGCGTGAGGTGGTGTAAATGGAAGAAGAAACTATAAACGTTCCTACATGCTCTGTTTGTAATGAGCCGTGCATGTGGACATTAAAAATGCCATTAACTATTACTCATTTTGATAAAACATATCTCCGTGAAGCAAATACGGATAATGCTCATATATGCATTGAGTGTTTAGAGAAGGAAGTGCAAACAATTGGATAAGGGGGCAGGTGTTATGTAATTATGGCCAGACAACGAAGTCCAGACCGTAACAAAGCGTATGAAATATTTAAAGAACATAATGGTGATATTACGAATCGTAAAATTGCCGAATTGTTGTCTACATCCGAAAAAACTGTAAGTGAAAAAACGGTTGGCGGATGGAAATCCAAAGATGGATGGATAGACAAATTAAATGGAGTACTCCATAAAAATGAACGGAGTACTCCAAAGAAAGATACGGAGTACTCCAAAAAGAAACCAGGAGCACCCAAGGGTAATAAGAATGCTGTAAACAATCGTGGTGGAGCTAAAAAGGGTAATAAAAATGCTGTCGGTAATTCCGGAGGTTCTGCTCCACTGCGTAATGGTAATGCTGTTAGTCATGGATTGTATAGAAAGTATTTGCCGCAAGAAATATATGATTTAAAAGAAGAATTAAAAGAAGCGGTTAACAACGATTCCTTAACAATCATTTGGGACAGTATTATGCTGCAGTACACTCAAATCATTCATGCTCAACGTATTATGTTTGTTAAAGACAACGAAGACATGACCAAAGAACTGCGGAAAAACAAACTTACGGAAAGTGGCTATGAGGAAGAGTGGGAAATTCAATTTGCTTGGGATAAGCAAGCTAGTTTCTTAAATGCTCAATCGAAAGCAATGTCAACGCTAGTAAATCTAATTGAAAAATACGATAGATTAGCTAATACAGAAGAACAAAAACTACGCATTGAGAAACTCAAGAAAGAAATCGCTGCTATTAAAGTTGATGGTGATACTAATCAGAATACAGAAGACTGGAAAGAGTCACTTATGAAGATAGCAGAGCGCAGACGTAAACAAAAGGAAGCTGAAGCTAATGAGTAATACGGCTTTTAGTAAATTTATGGAGATTATCGATGTTTATTGGGATGATCCAGTTGCGTTTGCCGAGGATATGCTTGGTTTTTATCCGGATGAATGGCAGAGAAAAGTTCTTATGGATTTGGCACAAAGTCCAAAGGTTTCAGTGCGTTCTGGCCAAGGTGTTGGTAAAACAGGTCTTGAGTCAGTCGTTGTTATCTGGTTCCTCTGCTGTAGGCCGAATCCAAAAGTTATATGTACAGCCCCTACAAAGGAACAGTTATTTACTGTACTTTGGGCCGAAATAGCCAAATGGTTAGAAGGAAGTGCAGTTAAAAATCTTCTTAAATGGACTAAAACACGAGTATACATGATTGGTAGTGAAGAACGTTGGTTTGCTACTGCTAGAACAGCAACGAAGCCGGAGAATATGCAGGGTTTCCACGAAGATTATATGTTATTTGTATGTGATGAAGCTTCTGGTATAGCAGATCCTATTATGGAAGCCATACTCGGTACTTTATCTGGCGCAGAAAATAAATTGTTTTTATGCGGAAACCCAACAAGAACAAGCGGTGTATTTTATGATTCTCATAATCGTGACAGAGATTTATATAAAATACATAAAGTCTCTAGCTTAGATAGCCCTCGAACCAGTAAAGACAATATAGAAGTATTGAAAAAGAAATATGGTGAGGGTTCAGATGTTTGGCGTGTACGTGTACTTGGTGAATTTCCTAAAGCAGAAGCAGATGCATTTATCCCGTTAGAAATTGTAGAGCAAGCAGCATCTTGTAAAGTGGAGCCGACTGGTGAAACACTTGACTTAGGTGTTGACGTTGCACGATTTGGTGATGATGAAACTGTAATTGCTCCAAGGATAGGAAATAAAGTCTTTAAATTATTAAACCACTATAAACAAGATACTATGGAAACTGCTGGCCACGTATTGAAATTAGCTAAGGAATACATGGCAAAGTACAAGCAGTTAAAAAGAGTTGATATAAAAGTCGATGATAGTGGTGTTGGTGGTGGTGTTACGGACAGATTGAAAGAAGTTATTAAATCTGAACGATTACCATTCAAAGTATATCCGGTTGTGAATAACGGGAAGCCGCTTGATGATGAGCATTATGATAATGCAGGTGCAGAAGGTTGGGCCGTAGTAAGAGATTTACTTGAAGAGAATATGAAAGCATTTATACAGGGTGAAGAACCTACAATGGAGATTCCAAATGATGAAAAAATGATTTCTCAATTTTCTAGCCGTAAATACAGAATAACAAGTAGAGGTAAGATTGCATTAGAGCGAAAAGAAGAAATGAAGAAACGCGGATTGCAATCACCCGATAGAGCAGATGCTATAGTTCTAGCCTTCTATAAACCGAAAGTAGTTATGGGTGGGAAGGTTAAAAGAGTGTAGTCGGACATTTATTGTTCGGCTATTTCTTTTGCTATTTATTAATAGAAGAAAGGAGGACATACAAACGATATGAGCGATAAGAAAACAATTAAGAATGTAAAAGTATTTGGCATTAATAAAGCAGCAGATGATCCAAAGAACAGGGAAGACAACAGTAAACAAATGGCGGTTGACCCATTTGCACAAACATATAGTGATAAAGGATTAATTAAACCTCCTTATGATATGGCAGTGTTGCTGGAAATAAAGGAAAGTAATCCCATTCATTCTGCTTGTATTAGCGCGAAAGTGGATGATATTGCGGGTGTTGGTTTTGACTTTGCCCCTTTTGAAGAAGTAAAAGAAGCAGCGAGCCAGGAGCAATATAAAAGGTTAAAAGAATTTATGCGGAATTGCAATCCGGAAATGACAAGCTCAGAGATCATAAGGGCGGTATGGGATGATTATGAAACCGTTGGATGGGGCATTATTGAAGTTGTTCGTAATAACAAGAATGAACCGTCAGAACTATACCACATTCCAGCTCATACAGTTCGTGCTCATAAAGATAAAGTTCGCTTTGCTCAAAGCGTAAATAACAAAGAACGATGGTTTAAAAAGTTTGGTTATCCTGATGATTTTCGTCTTGCTGATGGTAGACCTTTAAATGAAGAAGATATTGCAGAAAACGGTACAGAAAAAGCCGGTGAAGTTATTGTTATTCGTAAATTCGGTTCTCGTTCTTCTTATTATGGGATACCTAATTACGTTAGTTCTATTGGCTCAATAGTTGGCTCTCAAGCAGTAAGAGATTACAATATTAACTTTTTCACAGGTAAGACTATTCCTGATTCCATACTATTCATTGAGGGTGTTGATGAGATAGATGACGGTACGGAAAATGAACTAAAAGTATTTTTCTCTACAGAAACAAAAGGAGAACATCATAAATTAGCCGTTGTACCTGTACCACATGGTGCGAAAGCTAGGCTAGAAAAAATAAGCCCTGATGTAAAAGAGGGCAGTTTCCGTTTATATAAGCAGGATAGTGCAATGGAGATATGTGTGGCCCATCGTGTACCGCCATATCGTATCGGTTGGGCTATGACAGGTTCATTAGGGCAAACAACTGCTAAAGAAATGAATGAGATGTACAAGCGTTCTATTATTGAACCTGGACAAGAAATATTAGAACATCGATTAAACAATCAATTGTTCCGTGTATTTGCTGATATACTAGGCGGTTTAGATTGGCATTTTAAATTAAATGAAATTGATACAGATGATCGTGAAGCAGATTTGAAGTATGCAAAAGATAGTTATGAAGGTGGAATATTAAAACTGAATGAGTCCCGTAAAGTGGTAGGTTATGAACCTGTACCAGAAGGGGATAAATTCTATGATGGTAAAACCGAACCTTCTCCGCCTGAACCAATTGCAAAATCTGCAGATGATGAACAAGATAACTTAATTGCTATTAATGCATTTAGGGAAAAGCATGAAGAAATAGAGAAAGCTATGCAAAAGAAGGTAGCTGATTTTTTTCAGAGCAGGGAAAAAGGCTCTTAAACCTGCTTCCCGTAATTCGTATTAATAAAGCAGATGAAGAGATTGATCTTGTAATTGCAGAAGCAGAAGTTGATGAATTTCTGGATAGTGTTGATTGGGATGAGGAAAGACAAATGTTTGTCGATGAAGTCACGGACACACTACAGGATGATGTAACGGAGTTTGTACAGAGTACTATAGCTTCTAACGGTTTAACCTGGATGGTATTAGATCCAATTGGTGACGTTGCTGCAAAATGGGTAGCTACTTACGCTTTTGAATTAGCAAAGGGAATCCATGAAACCACTAAAGATAGATTAAGAGAAACAATGCTAAAGAATCTTAGTGAAGGAATGGGTGTTGATGCATTAAGTGTTTCCATTGCAGATGTAATGTCAGAAGCAAGCAACTACAGAGCAATGATGATTGCACGTACAGAAACAACATATGCAATGAATTACGGCAATTTAATTGCTTATAAGGGCGCAAATAGAAACAAGAAAACATGGCTTACAGGAAACGATGAGCGTGTTTGTAAAGAATGTGGTGGTCTACATGGGGAAACGGTAGATATTGATGATTTATTTAGTAATGGAAAGATGTGTCCGCCAGCTCATCCTCATTGTCGCTGCACTATGATTTCAGAAGAGTAATATAATACACCTATTTGATTGGGGTTTCATCGTCAAAACGTATACGGCTTTAAATTGGCTGCTATGCGTTTTGACAGTGGAACCCCAATATTTATAGGGAAGGAGGTAAAACGATGGGTTACGAATTAAAAAACGCCAATATTAGTTATGTTTCATTGGTTACAAAGGGCGCTAACGGTCGTCAGTTTGCCATTATGAAGAGCGCAACTGCCAAACAACCAAATATATCAAAGCAGGTTCCAATCCTTAAAACAGAGGAAGATAAGCAGCTTGTTACAGGTGTGGTATATGAACCAGATGTAGAAGATACACACGGGGATACAATGACCGCAGAAGAAATTGAAAAGGCTGCATATACCTTTATGGAAAATTACCAACACATTGACAAACAACATGATGAAATCGCTGGTAAAGGGACAGTTGTTGAAAACTGGATTGCTAAAAGTGATATGACAGTAGGCGATCAAGAAGTAAAGGCAGGAACATGGCTTATGACCGTTCGTGTGGATGATACAGACACCTGGGAAGAAATTAAAAAAGGTGAAGTTACTGGCTTTTCAATGGGTGGATTTGGCGAACGTGTAGAAATCGCAAAAGCAGATGATCTTACTCATGAAGAGAAAGGCATTATTCGTAAAATGGTCGGTTTCTTCAAAGGCGAGAAACACGAGATCAAAAAGGGTGAAGTAAAAGATCGTTTTGTAGATGAAAGACAGAATCGTGATTTACGTGCCGTTTTTAATTTGTTCGAAGATGTGTTCTATTGGGAGATTTGGGAAAGTAATCCTGATATCGACCGTATGGCAACTGCTCTTGATGATATGAAGGATATACTCTCTTCTATTAAAGGCGGTTATACCATCGCAAAATCAGAAGATAGTGTACAAGCAGAAAACATTGTATTAGAAAGTATTAAAAAAGCTGGGAAAGTATTGTCCCAAAAGAATCATGAAAAATTAGATGAAGCATTAGCTTTAATTAGTGAAATAAAAGAAGCTGCTTCACCACAGGAGGAAGACGAAATGAAAGCAGAAGATATTGCAGAGATTGTTAAACAAGCGGTAGAGCCACTAACTACTAAGTTAGATAAGATTGAAAAGCAAGTGAATGGCGAAGAAATAGAACCAAAACCAGAAGAGCTAACAGAGGAAGAAAAAACTGCAGCAGTTATCCAAAAAGCATTAGAACCATTTGCTGAACGTCTTGAAAATATCGAAAAAGCAGCTTCTATTCGTAAAGGCCTAGACCCAGACGAATTATTTACACCAGGACAACAACCAATTAAAAAATCTGTTTTTGCAGGCCTTGACCTAAAATAAGAGGAGGATATAACTATGACAATGACTAACGCAGAATTATTAGCACATGTGCAACGAATTTCAAAAGGTGCTATTTCAACTGGATCGATTTCTTCAGGATTATTAAATCCGGAGCAGAGTAAAGAATTCTTTAGAATGGCCTTTGATTCAACGCCATTCTCGCAGTTACACCGCAAAGAAATGCGTAAAGCAAAACAGGGGGTAATTGATAAAATCGCTATTGGCGGACGTATTCTTCGTAAGAAAACAGAGGGTAACGATGATGAATACCGTGCAGGTGTTAAAACATCAAATGTCCCTTATAATACAAAGGCGATTCGTCTACCTTGGGAAATTAATGAAGAAACTCTTCGTGAAAATATTGAAGGTGATAGTTTTGAGGACACTGTAATGACCCTTATGGCAACTCAAACAGGTATTGATTTAGAGGATTTACATTGGAATGGAGATGTTGACTCATCTGATCCATTTTTATCAATTAATGATGGTTGGTTAAAGAAAATCCTAAAATCGAAAGAATCACATATTGTAGACCACTCTAAACTAGTAACTGGTACAGGAGAAGCCGCAAAAGCCAATGGATTCGGTAAAAGTTCATTCTTCGCTTTATCCGGAGTAATGCCAAACAAATATAAGAATAGTAACCTACGTTGGATTATGTCACCAAATCGTAGAGAAAAATGGATTGAATATTTAACAAACCGTCCTACAGGCGCTGGTGATGCTGCGTTACTTGGAGCAGGAGATCAAGTTAATAAACCAATGGGATATGGAATTGCAGAGGTTCCATCATTTTCAGATGACATTATCATTCTTGCAGATCCACGTAACTTTATTGCAGTTAATACTTATGAAACTCGTGTTCGTAAAACAACAGAGGGTAAAGCTGCAGTAATGGAAGATAAGCGCTTCTATGTAATTCATTTTGACGATGACGCTATTATTCAAGAAATGGATGCAGTAGCAATTCTGACGAATATTCCTGATACATTCGACGCCTAATAATTAGGTGTATTTTTTATGGGAATAAACCCTTTGTTATTGGGGTTTTGAATGTATACTTTTTTGTTATTTTCTTATTTTTAATAGAAAACGAGTTATAACCAATAAAACCAACAATACGAATGTAAACTTTCATGCAATAGTTTACATTCGTGAAAGGAGTGTTAATTATGAAAGTAGTTACGCTGCGATACGGTGGAACTTATACCGCTTATGGACAAAAGTTTAAGAATGGCCAAGAAGAAACAATTGCAAATGAAAAAGCTGATTACCTTGTAAGTACTGGACATTTTGAATTTGTAAAAGAAGTCGATAAGAAGGAGAAAGAAACATAATGGACATTACCATGCAGGACATTAAAGACCGCGTAAATGTACAGAAGATGCCTAATACAGTAATTCAAGAACTAATAGATTACTATGCGGTTATTGCTAGGAAGTATTTAAGAGTTAAGCCGGAGAATCCGATGAAAGAAATCATCCAAACAAGTAAGCTAGGTTGGCTTTCGTTTCCTGCTGAATCTATAGCAAAAGTTACTCATGTTAGTTCGAAACAAGATATGACCAATTCTATTACTGTAAATGGGCGGATTGTTTATGGTTTATCCGAAAATCAGTTATATGAATTCGAATATAAGATACAAGATTATGATGATCTGCAGGTACTTATGAAGAAATGTATTATTGATTTGGTTGTTTCTGCAGTAATTCGTGCTAACTTACAACGAAAAGGTATGAAGACATCGGAAAGTATTGGTGATTACTCTTACCAGATTAGCCCAGAAACGCTAGATGAACCAGATACAAACAATAAGATACTCAATGGCTTAAAAGGGTTTAGAGCAAGAGTTAAGCCGGTGATGGCCACATGAACGAAATGTATTTCGATGATGGTGGAATGGATGATTTATATATTCATGAGGTAGTTGTAAAACGAAAAAAGAAAAAGAAGCAATCCGCTGGTAACTATACAGAAGTACCAGAGGACATTTACGAGAAGATGATTTGCCGTGTAACTACTAATTCTGCTACTGATAATGAGAGATTTAAGCGCGATAAACAAAATTTTGATACAACCTTTAAGATATACGCACCTGCTTCTTACATAATTAAACCCAATGATCTTATTCATTTCAAAAATGAAGATGTGGGCGTTGATTATACATTTGAAGTAAAAGGAGAGCCGCGTAATCCCGCATTTATGAATCATCACATTGAAATTTATTGCGAAAAGGTATGATTCTATATGGCGAATTCAGTAGAAATTGAGTACTCAAGTAATATGGAGCAAGTAAAGACGCATATTAACGCTATGTGTGTTGAAAAAGTCACAGCAGCATCTATTCATTTGCAAAATCAAGTTAAGAAGAACCTCACAGGTAGCCGTAGCGGTAAGCAATATAAAATACCTCATACGAGTCGTAAATATACTGCTTCTAAACCAGGTGAAGCTCCTGCTGTTCGTACCGGTGACTTGTTAAATTCGATTAAATACAATGTTAAACGGTCGCAATCAGAGGTATTGGGTGCAGTAGGGAGTGATTTGAAAAAAGCAATATGGCTTGAAACTGGTACAAGTCATATGGAAGCTCGTCCATTCCTATTAAAAACGTTTGAAAAAGAACGTAGAGAACTTAAAAGAATGATGGGAGGGCAATAGATGTCTAACGCTATTGCAGCTATTAGAATGCTTGTAGAGAACGATGAAATAATAAAAGCTAATCTATCAGAATATGGTGAAGGCGAAGACAAAGGCCCTGCTCTTACATCCCAAACTGCACAAGATGATATGAAAATGCCTTATGTAGTTATGAGAATTGAAGCAGATAATCCGGATGATGTTGAAATTATAGATCGTATGATTCTAAATTTCGATGTGTATTGTGATAATGGGGATTATGATAAGGCGAAGTTAATTGCTACACGTATTGAGAAGTTACTAGATAGAGAAGTTGGTTTAAAAGATGATGGGATACTTTCTATACATCGTGCAGGTAAACTGCCGGTACCAGATGAAGACCCATCTATCATTCATATAAATGCAAAATTCCTTGTTCGAACATTTCGAACGGACTTGTATTAGGAGGTAGAACAAATGGCTTGGAAATTGATTAACGGTGTCCGCGAAGGTACGACTGATAATTTTGTTATCGGTCCCGGTGTTATTTACAAAAATTTCAAAAGCATAAAAGAATTAGGCGAAATGGTTGGAGCAACTACCGGCGGAACAAAAGTCGGTTTTGATCGTGAATATTATGATGCAGATATTGATGGTGTCCTTGGTCATTTAGTGCGCGGTAAATGGCTTTTAAAAGATGTACCGCACGTTGAGGTTACATTAGTTGAATTTACAAAAGAAAACCTACAGTTGGCTTTACCTGGGATGACGGTAGATAGCACTACAGAAGAGGATTACGATATTATGAAACCTTCAAATGATATTCCAGATTCAAATTACCATGATATCGCACTAATCGGTATGATTTCGGGTAGTGAATTACCTGTTATTTTCGTAATTCGCAATGCAATGGTAGTCTCATCTATTGAAGTAGATCTAAAAGATGGTAAAGGAACGGTTGGTTTGAAATGTAAATTTATCGGTCATTACAGTGAATCTGCACCATCTACGCCACCGTATGAAATTTATGTACCAAAGAAAAAGAAAACTGCAGCAACTAAAGCGCCGGCTACCGCATAAATGGTAGTCGTTTTTCTATTACATAAAACAAGCTAAATGCTAAAAGGAGAGCACGAAATGAAATCTATTTTAGAAAAAATGATGAATACTGGTACAGAAATCACGATTTTAGGGGAGAAAATATTGATGCGTCGCTTAAATGTAACTGATGTTTGGCGGTTCGCTAAGATTATTTCTAAAGTTGGACGCCATGCAATAGCTGATTTTGCAGATTTCGGTAAAGCTAAAAATGAAATGGATGAACTAACAAAAGCTGCAGAGTCTCTTCCAGAAGAAGAAAAAAACGTTCAGTTAGCTGCACTTAAAGAACAACAAAAACAAAAAGGTTTAGAGTTTGCTTTACGTGTACTAACAATGATCCCGGCTTGTGAGGATGATTTCACAGAGTTCTTTGCAAGTTTACTAAAAGCTAAGAAAGAGGAATTTTGCCAACTCCCTCCCGAAGCAATGGTTTCTGTTATTCAAGGATTACTGGAAAGTGAAGACTTAATGACTTTTTTCAACCAAGTGCAGGGGCTAGTGAAAGTTCAGAGCGAGAAATGGAACCAACCAGCAGCAGCGCCAATCCTAGCGTAAATGAAGACTCAGAAGAATATTTAGAGGAAGCAGAACAAAATATGTTACGTGCTTTCGACAAGATACAAAAACGGTATGGATGGACAGATGATTATGTCTTATCAATACCGTATTCGCGTTTAATGGACCTGTTTTCTCTAATTGCACGAGAAGAGCAGCAAGAAGAACTAAATGAGTGGAAGAAGATGGCGTTCATTGGTTTTCAAACTCGTCAACTTGAAGAAGGTACTACTTTTAATGATTATCTTCAAGCCTTTGGGCTAACTGACACCCAGGACAATAAAGAGTCTTCTTATGAAATGGGTGAAGTATGGACGAAAGATGAGTGTGAAGCACATGTTGAGCAGATTATGGCTCAATTCCAGGAAGACGACGATGAAGAATAAAATGGTTATCGGCCCCAGAAGGGGGTGCGTAAATGTTAGCTGAAATGTTCCAACTGTTCGGAACGATTGGTATTAAAGCAGAAGGCGCTTATAAAGATTTACAACAGTTTGAAGATCGAGTACAAAAGACTGCAAACGGAATGCATGATAAATTCCAAAAGGCAGGGGAATCAATTAGTCATGTAGGTAACAAAATGAAAGATGTTGGTACAAACATGACAACGGGCGTTTCCTTACCTTTAGCTGGTATCGGTGCTGCCGCTGTAAAAGTGGCTTCTGATTTCGATACTTCTCAAAGAAACATCCAATCTTCTTTAGGTCTTACTGAAAAAGGTGCTGAAAACCTTGGTAAAATCGCAAAAGAAACTTGGAAAGATGGATTTGGCCAAAGTATTGAAGAAGTGGATCAGTCTCTTATAAAAGTTTATCAGAATATGAAAGACGTTCCTCACGAAGAATTAGAAGAAGCTACAAAAAGCGCTATGACATTGGGTAAAACATTTGATTCTGATATCAATGAAGTAACTCGTGGTGCAGGGCAGTTAATGAATCAGTTTGGTATTTCTTCAAAGGAAGCATTCGATTTATTTGCTGCTGGTGGACAAGAAGGTTTGAACTATTCAAATGAAATGTTTGATAATGTGGCCGAATATGCGCCATTGTACAAACAAGCCGGCTTCTCTGCTAACGAGATGTTTACCATTATGGCAAACGGAACTCGTGACGGCAGTTATAATCTCGATTACATTAACGATCTCGTAAAAGAGTTCGGTATTCGTGTGCAAGATGGTTCTAAAGGCGTATCTGATGCCTTTGCAGAAATGAGTCCAGCAACTCAAAAGGTTTGGGACAATTTCAATAAAGGTAAAGGAACTTCTGCGGATGTATTTAATGCCGTTTTAGGTGATTTAGGTAAGATGGACGATAAAGTAAAAGCAAACCAACTTGGTGTTGCTGTATTCGGTAGATGATAAATTGTGCCGAATTAAAATCGCGGTATGAAGCAAAGAGGGTGCGAATCCTAATTTGAACCGAAGGATATACAAAGTATAGCCAGGGGCAGAGCATAGAAGGTGAAAAGATATAATCCTTCCACGAGACCGCGACACTTATTAGTGAAAACGTATGCCGAACTTACAGGAAATGAACTGTAAGAAGTAGAGGATAAAAAGCCTTTACGATAACACAATTGACAAAGTGGGAAGACATGGGTGCTCAAGCTGTCTTAGGTCTTAATAATGCAAATGGTGCGTTAGGCGATGTCGAGGGCACAATGGGAAAAATGCAGAAGACGCAGCAAGAAGCTTTTGGTGTTCGTTGGCAAAAGTTAATGCGTACTACAATGGCATCTTTAGAACCATTAGGACAAGCTATTTTAGATATTGCAGAAGTGGCACTCCCTCCAATTATTAAAGCGGTAGAAGTTGCTGCAAAAGCATTTAGTTCTATGCCTAAGCCAATTCAAATTGGTATTGTAGCAATTCTGGGTATGGTCGCTGTCTTAGGTCCATTAGTGGCCATGATGGGCTTTATGACAAGTGGAGTTGGTGCATTTGTTGGTTCATTAAGGTTCCTAGTACCAATACTTACTAAAGTACCATTATTATTTACAGGTATTCTTAAAGTCGGCCCTAAACTTATCGGTATGTTTGGTGGAATTGGGAAAGCTCTAGCGCTGTTGGGCAGATCCATGATGACCTTACTGATGAATCCCTGGACGATTGCCATACTAGGAATTGTAGGATTAGTATATCTAATTTATAAAAACTGGGATGACATCGTAAAATACACCAAGAAAGCAGTTAAATGGATTGGCGATGTCTGTTCTAAAGCTTGGGACGCAACCGTAAAAGGTGCAAAAAAGGCATGGAATGGTTTAGGTAAGTTCTTCTCTGGATTTTGGAATGGTACAAAAAAACTTTTCAAATCTGCTTCATCGTTTTTGGGTAAAGTCTTAGAAGAAGCTTGGAAATATATAAAACAAAGAATTGAATACAACATTAAAATTTGGAAAAACATTTTCGAGTTTGGATGGAATGCCATTAAATTTGTTTTTAATCTAGCATTAAGCGGTTTGAAAAAAATTGTAGATGGCACATGGAAATTCATTAAGAATAGTGTCCAAAAGGCAGTTAACACCTGGAAGAAGATTTTCTCTACTGGATGGAATGCTATTAAAAGAATTTTCTCTTTGGCTTTAGCAATAATAAAACAGTACGTAAAAACCGAATTCGAAAAAATGAAAAATACAATATCCAGTGTTTTTAACACGATTAAGGAAATTGTAAAAAAAGCCTGGGACGCAATTAAATCAACCTTTACTACAGTATTAAAATTCTTAAAAGATTTTGTGAAATCTTCTTGGGAATCTATTAAAGATACAATTTCTAGCGTTATGAACACAATTAAAAATGTGATTCAATCGGCTTGGAATTTTATAAAGTTCACAATCATTAATGCAGTTCGTGAATTTGTTGGGTTTGTAATTACTAATTTCAACAAATTATATAACACAATAACCGATGTTGTGGGCGGTATAAAAGAATTTATTGTTAGTAACTTTAAAACTATAAAGAAAGCAATCACTGGTGCATTTACAGGGGTTGTAGATACTGTAAAAGATGTATTCAGTAAAGTTGGTTCTATAGTAAAAAATGTAGCAAAAGATGCAGTTAGCTGGGGAAAAGATATTATTGCCGGTATTGGTGAAGGTATGTCCGGTATGGCAGATTGGCTTATAAAAAAAGCAAAAGGAGTTGTTTCGGGAATACCTAAAGCCGTATTAAAGTTCTTTGGTATCCGAAGCCCATCTCGGTTAATGATGGAATACGGGGGCTATATTACAGAAGGTCTTGGTGTAGGGATGGAAAAAATGATTCCTGCCGTAGACAAAGCTTCTGAACTATTAAATAAAGCTGTTGTTCCACCTAAACCAATGAAACTAGTAACCGATGTATCTAATCAAATTGGACAAATGGGCGCACGTTCTGCTGATCTAACCGGTAAAACTGCACATCCATTTGCTGGACAAACCCACGTCGAAAAGAAAACGGATAATGGCGTAACAATTCAAAATGCTACATTTAAAGTCTCTGTTGAAAAACTACAATCTGCAGACGACTTTGTAAAAATGAGAAAGCTGCTACAAAACGTAGTTGCTGACGATCTAATGGGAATGGCGGTGCGAAATGTATGAGTATATTAAAAACATTGCATAGAAGAGCTGGTTCATATCACCTCTTATGGGATGCTACAGAATTAGTAAGTACAATTACATATACTATTAATTTTTCATGGCCTGGGACATATAACTTTTCTTTTATGTCCCAAGTTCCTATTGGTTCTGATGGTATGTTACCGGATAAACACTTTATTGTTCGGGTAAATGGTATTGAAAAATTTAGAGCAAGAGGTGCTTATGCCTGGGAAGCAAGAGAAGTTTTTGTTGGTGCAGGGCCACAAACAATTGAATTTACAACAATCGGTTACGGTTCTTCTGACGTAGCCTATTTGCGTGATGTTTATTATCATGCATACGGACCTATACCTACAATTGCAATGATTGAGCAAACAAAAATGCCTAAATCATTAGACGGATTAAAAAACTATAATATTATGCATGGTTATCCCCGTTTCCAAAGTAACGGGAATAAAGGATGCGAAGTAGAATTCAATGTTTTATTCAACAATATTAGTTATTGGCGTGATTTCATGAAGGAAATATATCGCCCTCATATTATTACTGGGGATTATGGTACCTACGGGGGTATAATTCCACCGAATGAAGTAGATGCAATAAGAAAAGGAACTTTAGTTATAGCAAAATGTAAATTAATATCTATGTCACAAGCAGGAGTAGGAGTTGATGGAATGTGAGGGAAGGATCTATTTCTTTAATTAGAATGTTGGGGAGCTATTTCCAGGTAGGGAATAACTCCCCTAATTTAATTGTTTATATGAAAAAAAGAGACTCTTCTACTTACGTCCAAATACAACATCGTGTAATGGGACTAGAAGTACAGGAGAACGCAGATCAGTTTGCTAGTACATTTACTATTACTTTTGCGAATGAATACGGTCAAATGGCTTCTGACAACTGGTATGGTAAGTTTTCTTCTATTCAAGAATGGTTTTATAACAGTGAAGTAACAAATACAAACCAGCTATATCCGCAGACTGAATTTAAGGTGTCTATCGGATACGGTGAAGAAGCTTTACCGTATATACATGGTTTTGTATCTGATGTGAAGGTAAATGCCGAAAGTGGGACAATATCCGTCACCTGCACAACATCATATAAAAAGGTTTTACACAAATCCGTTATCCCAACACCAGGATCAGATGAGATCGTAGCACCAACCGGTAATGTTTATGATGTGGTGAAATTCTTCTTTGAAAAAGCCGGAGTTACATTGCACGGTAGCAGAGTAAACATTCCTGGTACCAATCAAAGTTGGATTGTTGAGGGAGCAACCGGTAAGAGGTTTCAAAAGTGGGATGAAATTGTACGCGATATTATAGATACAACATTCCATTATATAAAACATGAACCAGATGGAAGTTGCACATTCATGAAGATGCCGGACTATGCAATTAACGAACCTGCAAAATTTAGTTTTAGAGAAGGGGAAAATCTTATCTCTTTAGATATGCAGCTAACTGACCAGGACATAAGTAACAGTATTGTTGTTAAATGCGGAGATTACGCAAACGGATTTCTTAATTCGTTTCTATTAAAAAACGTATCGCAAGGTGATTTACGGGAGGAAATGGTGGAGGTTCCTTGGGCGACAACGTTCTTTGCAAGAAGAGCAGTTGCTGCAGCATATCATTTAAAAGCAATCCAGAAGTTCAGAACATTAACGGTTGCAGTTGTTGGGGATCCAAGGATTCAATTATTCGATGTTATTTCAGTTTACAATAGAGATTCTGGTCAACAGTGGAATTACTTTGTCAAAGGTATTAATACAATGATTTCTGCAGATGATGGATTCTATCAAACTTTAGATTTAACTGTTAACTATGGGTATGAACCTGCTCCATATACAGATATAACTGGTATTACAGTAAATGTAGATACATTACGATTAAAACTTTGGGACTATGATTATGAAGATGGCGACTTATTAAATATTTATTGCAATGATAAGTTAATAGAGGAAAATTACTTTATACGTAATAATCCTACATATGTTGATATACCACTCGAATACGGTGCAAACATGATTGTTTTCGAAGGGGTACGGACTCCTTTAAAATGGCTTACCGGACGGATACAAGTATTAGATACACAAAATAATATTTTATATGATTATGGTTCTTTACCCGATTTAACATTTAAACGAGTAAATATAGATGAATCAACTGGTTATTATATCAAACGCCCAGCGAAAACTTGGGCTGTCACAAGGGTGAATTAGGGGTGATCTTATGATAATGCAAAAGAATTTATATGATCCGATTATGTATCTAATGAAAGGGTTGATTGACAGGCAAATATATAACGGCGGTAAACCAATGCCTGGAAATGACCCGAACGATGTATTTAAAGAAGGTATGACAGAAGGCTATACCCTTATTCGTGATGGTGCTCGTTTATCCCAAGTTGATGGAGATAAATATCTTCATTACGATCTAGATTTTAATAACCAAGGGATGTTAGACAAGGTTATATTATCCCACAAGATAACAGGAAAGAAGATGGAAATTCAATTAATATACAATGCACAAAAACAATTACAGCGTGTACAACCGCGTTTACTGGATAAAGGCAGCGGTATACTGTCTGATTTACCAATTCCCGATGTGTCGTAATGATGCACGGGAATTTTTTAATACAAGAAAGGGTGATTGCTCTTGTTTGAAACAACCTATTTAGCCGGTGGCCGATTAGATCCACCTTTTCATCCAACTAAAACAGAACCATTCATACCAGGTTTCATTATGGATTCATTTTCATTCCAAACAAATGAAACTACATATACTTTACCTGCAGACATGGAGCTGTATGCAATAAGTGTAAGTGCATCTATATATGAATTAGATGATAAATGGAGCTTAATTGTAAATGGCAAAACGATTTGTAAAAACATATATACCAAGGATATTCCCGAAGGTATGCACTTTATGGTTTATAAGCCTTTGACAGCAGGAAGTACGGTTCAATTTTCATTTAAAAATCAAGGAATCCTTGATAAAACAGTATGGTTTGAATTGCATTTTTTATCATAAAGGAGGGATATCATGAGTTTTGCTGTTACATATATGGCGGGCGGTAGATTTGACGCTCCTTATTTCCCTACAAAAACGGAACCGTATATAGAAGGTAGAAGAATCGGAATAGATGCTGCAGTAAAAAAAGATGAATTCTCACTACCATTCGATACAGAGTTAATTGCATTCTCTATAGCTGCATCAAGTTATAGTGATCGTGATTATTGGAATCTATTTATCGATGGAAAACAAATATTTAAAAATGTTTATGTAAAAGACGTACCAGAAGGATTCAATTTTTCTATTATTAGACCTATTCCGGCTAACGCTGTATTAAAGCTCGAATACCACAATATAACCGGAACATCCAAAGTAGTAAAGCTGAATTATCAACTATTAAGAGATTAGGAGCGTGAAACCTATGGCATATATTGAAAAAATAGTATCAGAAGCAGAATTCCATATGGAGTTAATAAATACCATGATTGAAAATGGATGGAAGAAAGTAAGTAGCTTTTACAAGGTTATTTATAAAGCTACGAAATCAGACGACCCTGTTCATAATTATTGGGCTGCAAAGCATGTAATTTTAAAAAACAACGATGGTGGTTTATACGGAATTGTTCAAGCTTGGAAGTGGACCGCAAAGTCTCAATTAGACATTGATTTTTCTAAGCCTGATGGTAAAACTGCATTTAAAACATACTTAGAAAACAACCCACAATATAAAGATCGTTCATGTATGTATTTATATATGATTGAAAAACTTCCAAGCTATCAAGAGGATAGTGTAATTATTATGGGAGCAGAAGACAAGAAAGAGTTCCAATCCATTCTAGATGTAGAATTGGCCGAAGTGATAGCTACAGAAAAAACAGAAATAAACAACGGAAGACCTTATACATATACCGTTTATGACTATACAGATAAGCCCGATTTAATGATGTCTCCTTGGGTTAAATCTACTTTGAGAAACCCTAAATTGCTAAATATAGATGCTGATACAAATTGGTGGCCAGATTCTTTAGTTCGTATTACAGGACAAGTTGATAAAAATAGAGTTGTCCTACTAATACAAGCAGATAAAACGCCAGCATTTGAAAATAATACTGTCCCTGTAACCCCAGTATACATGGGACGCTTAGAAAGCTATGGAAATGACGACGCCATAGCAGATGCTCTTTGGGCTGGAACTGCTTACGATGAAGGTGGAGAAAGTTCTTCTCACAGCTTTAATTTTGAAAGTAAAACGCCATTTAGGGACGTATCGAACTATATGCCACGCACAAAGAAATATCCTAAGTCGCCAGGTAATGGCATTGATAATGTAATTATTAAACGTTCCCGTTTTGGTGCAAGATACCAAGCACATTATATTGCGTGGAATATACCAAGTAATATTATGCCGCCAGATCGGAAAGGTGCTAATGGTGGCCAATATCCTACAGCATGGCAAAGCCACGATAATGACGAATATAAGTATCAATTCAATCCATCTTTATATAGTGGTAGAGTTCATACATCTAGGGCTTATATTGTACATCCAGATGAAGGGGTACGTGGTTATATGCCGTACGTTGTACTTCTCTCCCCGTTAGGTTTGCTAAATGGAGATAAATTAAAAGTTAGAAAAAATACATGTCCAGATACACACGACATCTACAGATTCTTTACCGTGGATGCAATTTCACCAATTACAAAGATGCCAGCTACTGCATATCGTCCAGCAGGATTAGGTATTTTCGAGAAAACAATATAGGGGATGAATATAAATGTGGTTCGATAAAATTGTAAATTTACAAACCTTACCTACCGAATTAGAAAAGTTATTTGTAGATAACGGATGGAAACGTGATCTATTTTTCCGTATCCGAAGAGAAACCAGCAAATTCATAGATGTGCGATTATTCGAATCCACTGGAAGTGATTTGGAGCGTAGAAGATTTGGTTTTGCAGTTGCATACGATACTGCAGACTCTGATTTCGCAGATTCCAGATATGTAGCCACTGAATCAAGATTAGGGGATTTTGGAGTAGGAGATGGTAAGAAAACAAACTTCATTATTCCTACTTCTCCAATCATTGCTAGTTCCCTATCTGTTTATATAAATAGTATCTATCAAGAAAAAAACACTTATACAGTGGATGGTAGAACAGGATTAATTAAATTTAATACACCAGTAGCAAAAGGAGCTAGAGTTACGGGGGAATATCGTTTAGCTAACGATGCCTATGAACCAACGAATGATATTATTTTCTTCACTTATACTCGATACTTTATTGAGAAGGAAGTGAAAATGAGTGATCAAGATGCAGATTTAGGAAATGGTAATGGTACAAAAACAGCTTTTAAATTACCATACCCAGATTTTGATGAAAGCCGTTTTGCAGTATACAAAAACGGGACAATTTTAGATGCAAACAACTATACGTTCACAGGGGATACAATTATTTTCAAAGTTGCTCCTGCAAGTGCAGACAATATAAAGATTGCAGGTACACGTTTGCTAGAATCTAGTAACGGTAGCGATGTAACAGAAATACTACCTGCTAAGACGCAATTTACCGTACAGAGCACAAATAGTGTCCTGGCTGAAATTTTTACATCTATCAATTTTGTGAACGCTTCTCCCTATACAGTACTAAGTTTGACACCGGAGCAAAGATTCACAAAGGACTGGAAACGTGATTCCGTTGTATACATGTACGGTAACGCTCATAAAGATCGTGTTGTAATGTTTATGCGAATTGATCCAACACCAAGCCCTGTACGAGCATTATTTGTTCCATTGTACATCGGAAGAATGTATACATTTGATAATAAACCGCAAAAGAATTTAATTATTATGGGTGGCTGCCGTTCTGGGGAAGAATTCAGCAATTCTACAAAGAAAATTGGTAATGCAAATATGGATTATGGCGAAAATACATCTGGTGGAAATCTTACGCCTGTTTTGTCTCAATCATTAACTGGATCTATGTATCAGCAGCATTACCTTGCCTTTATAACTCATAATGCCGATATCGATAGTGGCCAAGGGAGATTTAATCCTTCTATGTATAGCGGTAAATACCATTTATCACAAATTTATATCGTACATCCTAATGATGGATATGTAGGGAAACTTGACGATGTATACGCAGTACATCCAAAAAATATTCAACAAGCAGATGAGCTTGAAATTGAAAAAACTGTAACAGATGAAGTAATTGGTAAAGGCGATGGAACTAAAAAGATATTCCATTTAGAGCACAAACCAAAAGAAAATACATTGAACCTATTCATGGATTGTAAGGAAGTTCCTAAAACGGATTACGATTATAATGCGGAAGATAAAACTGTAACTTTTAAGGAATACCCTGGCGGTGAAATTCTAGCTAATTATCAAATGGCGCAATTATATCGTTACACATTGCCAACAACAGCAGTTTCTCCATTCACAAGTAAGTTTTCGCCTTTCAATCCAATTGGCCTAGCAATCTATAAAGAAGATATTTAAACAAGAAAGGGGGAAGGCAAAAGATGAACGAGAAAAATTATTCGATTGCTGCCCCTTCTTTATTTATAAATGAAAAGAATCATATAGTTTCTGTTAGTCCAAGTCTTTCTTATGAAAAGACTTATTGTGTTTCTATTTCAATTGCTAATCCTTTTGGTGAAAACGTGCATGAGTTTCCTGTAAGTATGCCGCCTAATTCAAGGTTTAAGGCTGTTAAAGAGGATAATGCAGGTGTATTCGCAACAAAAGTAAACAGAATTAAAGGTGTTTTATCTGATGTGATTAGCCGGGCTTCCAGGGACATTATTGAAATTGATGCAAGCATTACAACATTAAACGCTTTCCATATAGATCGTAACGTTAATATAGATATTTCTGAAATGGAAAACCTCACACAATCAAGATGCTTTGCAATAGATATTACAGATGATGAGTCAGCGCAGCAACGCAGCCGTATTTTTGATATGGGCCATGTGAAAGAAGAACTTGCAGATAAACCATTTGATATGCATGAAATCACAATCGTAAATGAATCTATTATGTCTAGAACTACAGACGAATATGAAATGAATGAAGTCATAGAAGAAGAGCTGCTTCATAAGAAAATTCGTGAGTTTGCTACAGAAGTAGAAGAACTTCCCGAATGGGTGAAAGTAGCTCGTGTATTGTATGGAGAAAAATTCTACGAAAGTATATTGGCAGAACGAAAAGAAAAAGAACTGCAGTCTAATATATTTGAGAATGGCACAGGTGAGATTGTAATTAAAGAGTTAACTGCAGTAACAACACATCCTTTAGAAATGGCGGATAGATGTATTCATGAAGTGGTTGCTTCTTATGAAGAATATGATTTATTTAACGATCTAGGAATACCTGTTTATTTACCTGATTATGATTTATTTGCAAGAATCCAAAGAGAATTAAAAGCAGATTATACAAAATTTGATACTGCAGATAGAAATATTATTCAAGTTGATGGAGGTTCAATATCATTCGAATTAGCTGAAAGAGAACATATAGAAATAATAGCAGCGGTCCCAACAGACGAAACATTTATACGAAAAAACTTATCTTTGGAACTAGAAACCTTTGATATAGAAGATTCAAAAAGAACACAAAATGAAGTAATAGCATCCTCTGCACGATATGAACAGGCAAATAAAATTCACTCATGTCACGAAAGTGAAATTGAAGATGAAACACAATCAATTCGAGTTACAAATGAATTAACTGGGAATTCTATCGAAGTATTGGAATCGATGGATAATAAGGGCCGTGAACTTGCTATTGATGTTGTCAATACTGCAGGTGATTTTGTTTTAACTCGGGATCTTATCGCAGAAAACATCATTGGATTTGATAATGCTACTCGTGAAAAAGAACTGATCCATACCATATTAGACAATGGAACTAATGCTCACAAAGTAGTACCAGAAGTAATAGCAGATTCCATTGAATCACGGGAGTTTAATAGGAAATCACAAAATATTCTTTCATACATTACAACAGATGAATTGAGTACACGAGAAAACAAACAAATTGATGTTATAGAGGGAGAATCCTCTACAGCAGAAAGAAGTGTTATCGAATTAGAAGCCAAAAATGAAGAAATGGATTTATTTGAAGGTATGGGATTACCTGTTTATTTACCCGATTATGATTTATTTGCAAGGGTTAAACGTGAGTTACAAGCAACGACGGTGTTGTCCGATATAATGGATCGTTCCAAAGTTACTATAACTTCTGAAATTGTTGATAGCATTGATATGGAGCGTTGCACCCCAAATATCATTACGGATGTGTCCGGAATAATAGATATTAAAAGACCTGTATTAGAATTAGATTCACAAATCGCTAATGATTATGATGCAGCTGACACACCTGCAAAGCAGTCTTTAATACTAGAACTAGATACATTTGATAGAGATGTAAGTGTAGCAACTGATATAGAAGAATTCGAGCGATTTAACAGGGATACTTGCATAGAAAGTTCAGTGGCGGAATTTGAACCAGCGGAGAAAGTTCTGGGAATTGATACTGAAATCATCGAAAGTGAACTGTTTATTATTAATAAATTCATTGATACCGAGTGCATACAATTTGATGATTTTATTGTTAATAATATTTACCCTACTGAAATCATTGAAGTTGATGAAAATAGAAAAGTTCAAAAAGAAAAACCGAAACTATGGTTATGTCATAGCCGTTCTTCTTGGTGGACAAATTCTAATTGGAAGAAAACAAGATAGAAGGTGATGAAATGGCTACCATTGGACAAGTGTTAAAGACACCCGAACTGGGGTGGAGAAGATATGACTGTAATTCTCAAAATTTCTCACTATTTGATACAGATTTTGACCTAAGTAGCTCTGACCGATTTTACTCCGGTATTACAAATGGCCAATATATACGATTCAAGTTTTTTGGTAAACAGCTACGTGTTATTGCGGAAGTTTCTAATCTTCCTGGACAAGTTTCTATATCGATAGACGGAAATAAAGATTACTTCTCTTTAAATAGCAAAGCAGATGAAAATTATGTTTTAAAATATGAAAAGCAATTCACGGAACAAGCAATCCGTGAGTGTATTATTAAAATCGAAAACAACAATATATCATTCCATAGGTTTAACGCTTTTGATATTGATAGTTCTGGATACTTAATTGATTTTATGAGAAAAGTCTCTTTATATAAAAAAGAAGCAGGGAAAATATTTATAGAGGATTTCGATTCCATAAACCCGGAATGGATTATATCACCGTCCGAATCTTTTAGTATTGCTGCAAGAAAAGGCTTTATAAGATTGAATCATACAGCAGATAAAGATGTAATGTTACTAATCAACAAACCGCAAGGAGATATAGCGATACAAGTCATTGCTGATTATACTCCCGATGTTGAAGGGGATAAGGGCGGATTGATTATATATCAAAACGCTGATAATAAAATAGAATTTCTTGAATCTCATTCTATTAATAGTTCTAAAGAACACAGGGAATGGCTTGCTACTTCTACTGGTGAACAATGGGACTTTTATAGCAAGGTAGATGCTACCTTTGATTATGCAGATAGCGACAAATTAGAAGCGACTAAAATCGGTGTTGTATTAAAGAAAGGTGTCGCAGATCCATACAAGCCGCTAGATATTGATCGTATCATTATCACGAGTGGCCACAAATTAAAGTTAAGACAACTGTTCCCAAATAACAGGGTAATTTTAAGAGATGAAAATGACACTACAATATCTATTAATCAAGTGGGCAAATTAAATACCGGTATAGATATAAACCTACCATCTTTAGAGTTCCAAGGAACCATTGAAGTTTACGATGAACAAAATAGCCTTATAGCAGAAAAGAAAGCCTTATTTTATGGCGGTGACATCTATAATATGGGTTCTCCTTTAAAAATCATAATGGACTCTAAAGAATTAAACGATACTGATCCAACTAATTTAGGAAATATGATTGAGGGAAAAAGAATCATTAAAATGATGGTCCAAAATGAAAATTCTGTAGCTGTTCATAATCTCAAAATTTCTATTGAGCAATACATGGAAAAGGTGGGATATACGTGGGCAAATATTTCGTTAGATAACTTAGCTTGGGTAAAACAAATTTCAATAAATACATTAAGCGCAAATAGTTCTAGGGAGTTTTGGGTACTGGTAACTAAAGATTTAAACTACATTGGGTTTGAACCTATTTTATTTAACATTAAATTGCTACATGATTGAGGTGTTTACATGGGTACTGAAATGAAAATCAATCGTTACAAAGGAACTGTAGGTGATAGTTCATCGCCCGTACTTATCGAAAAATCTGAACAAATACTCGTACAAAACGGACAAACTCAATACCTTTCAATGAATATGGAATACAACAAATTTGATATTCGAACTATTCATGTAACAAACGACAAAGATGTTGAATCTATTATTTCAATTTTTGATAAGAAACAAAATGGACTACAGATATATAAGAGTAATCAAGAGAAGAAAACTTACGATATATTAGCAATCCCTTGCGAAGATAAAGATACAACAAGCGCTGCTCATGTTTTTATTGAAAACAAAGGAAATGAACCAACTTTATTTACAATAATCATTAAAGCAGTAAGTTTACAATAAAGGAGTGTCTTTTATGACAGAACATATATTCAAGAGATCCACACCATTAAAAAAAGATATATTCGACCTTGTTATTAACGAAATGTTGCGCGTTGGGTGGAAACAGTTAAACGCTAACAAAGAAAATGAAAAAGATATCTACATGATGTACTCCGACGGAAATGACGGTAAAAAAAACATCTTCATAGAATTTAGTCCATATGATGGGAGGGATGTAGAAAATCGTTCCGATAAGTCTAACTATGATATAAGGAAAACTTTATATTCAGATTCATTTTTCAGATTTTGCACTGGATATGATAGTTCGAAAGGCAGAGGGATTAGCGAAGATTATCAATACCCTGTATCTTGGTATAACGGCCGCCGTAGTTACTCTGGTGTTTCTGCTGGAGACGGACCACAGGTTGATCCTTTACTTACAATAGAATTATATACATTCATTGATAAAGAAAAAATTATTATTTGTACAATTCCACCAAGTAGCCTAAGTAGTTACCCAGTAGTATCCTATGTCGGTGTTTTAGAAGATTTAATGCTTGAAGAGTTACACGAACCCTATACAAGAGCATTAACTTGGTATTCAAGCGCCTTTTCTAGTGCCAGCGAATCAAATACAGGGCTAACTTTTAGTAGGCCTAAAAATAGTAATTGGACACAAAAGGTAGCTGCATATCGAAGTATATGGCTCTCTATACCTATTCCAAGAAACCCCAATATTGATAATAATTTCATTATGTTACCTTTTTACATTTCTCATAAGGACTATGGAGTTAGGGGAAAACTTGGCGGTATATACTCTACTGCCGATATAGGGATTGTAAGTGGAGATATCTTGGAGGTGGAAGTGAACGAAAAGGTACAAAAGTTTAAATATGTAAACGCAAAAAGTAGTTATGGATCATTACCTGCTCCATTAGCATTTCGCATAGAATGAGGTGATTAAAATTAATATTTTTAAAGCTTCTATTTTTGATCCAGACTTACAAAAGATGAACAGGTCAGCATTACAGAGAAAGGGCACAATAATCGACAATATCATTCAAACCGGAAATAGAAAAACAGTAAACAGAAATGGATATATTTTCAGAGATAAATCGATTATCCAAAATGATTCAAAACAAGAAGTGAACTACCCTCGTCAAGAACCATTAGAGCATTCTTGGAAGAGACTAAATACGTAAATTCTAAGCGTACAACAGTAGGCTTTTTTATTTTGGTCAAAATTTGAAAGGAGGTGAGAACTTGGAAAGAATTCACGAACTCATCAAGGCATTGAATATAAGCGATGTTATTACAAGTACTCAATTTAAAGTAGGTGGTGCTATAGGTGGTGGATTAGGAACAATAATTAATTTGTTATACGGTAAAGCGAACTTAATTTGGATATCGATCTATTGCTGGATTATCATGCTCGACTGGATTACGGGTAGTAAAGCTTCAAAGCTAGATGGAACATACTCATCACAATATGGAATTGAGGGCATCACGAGAACCGTGGTGCTTTTATCATTACCAGCTCTTGCGCATTTATTTGATATTGCTCTTAAACTACCTGATTTCTTTTTCTTCATGGTAGTCGGTGGATTGAGTTACCACATTTTTAATAGTTTCGCAGCAAACTGTGCACGTATTGGCTGGGAAAAATGGATTCCTGCATGGTTATTAGAAAGTGTAGCATCCGAAATTCAAGCAAAGATTCAAAGAAGTGATGCACGAAAAGAAAAACATACTACCAAATAAAAAAATACACGCCTTACATAAGGAGAGCATTGTCAAAAGACGGTGCTCTTTTTGTTTGGCAAAAAGGGGAAACACACAATGAAAAAACCAATTAAACTATTTAGCTCATTATTTATGACTCTATTACTCTTATTTTCGTTTGCTACGGCTTCTTTTGCCGATAGAGTACTAATTATCCAAGACTTACCGAAACAAGCATATCGCTACGGTGTGGGCGCTTATGAGGGCGTTGTGGCACATAGTACAGCAACACCAGAAGCACCAGCGATTAACATTCGAAATTATGAAGCTAGAACATGGAGAAATGCATTTGTACACTATGCTGTAGATTGGAACGAAACAGTCCAAATTGCCGATACAAAATATGTGGCTTACGGTGCTGGACCATATGCAAATAAAAGATTTGTTCACGTAGAACTTTCTGAAACTAGCAACCCAGATAAATTTAAATCTTCTTACGAGCGTTATGTAAAACTATTAGCTAAGATTTTAAAAGATAGAGGGATTCATCCAAGCAAAGGTTTATGGACACATAAAGATATTACTTACAAATTAGGTGGAACTGACCACGAAGATCCGATTGATTACCTTCGCAGTCATGGTGTATCAGAATCACAATTCAGAGCGGACGTACAAAAGGCGTATGAAGGCTCAACAGTTACAGTTAAACCAAAACCACAAGAACCATCACAAAACGTTGTAGGCTCAACAGGAGTAGCTTATATTGATGGATTTAACGTAAACCTAAGAAGTGGACCATCAACAAATTATGGTGTTATCCGTCAATTAAATAAAGGAGAAGCATATCAAGTATGGGGAAAACAAGGTGATTGGTTAAATCTTGGCGGTAACCAATGGATTTATAACAACCCTTCTTACATTAAATATCAAGGGGAACAAACTACTACTTCAAGTTCTGTAGAAGGTAAACGTGTTGTTTCTAAAGTGGACGACCTTCGTTTCTATGATTCTGCTTCTTGGTCTGACAAAGATGTAGCAGGAACCGTAGATGAAGGGCTTGGATTTACTATTGATGCTAAAGTATCAGTGAATGGTTCACCACAATACAAAGTACACAACAGTAAAGGCGTAACATACTATATAACTGCAAATGAAGCCTATGTGTATGTGAAGTAGAAAAAAGGGTATGCTCAAACTTGGGCATACCCTTTTTTTTGTTTATTTCACGTAAAAAAATGGATTTTTTTCTATAATTTAACCTACATTTATTTGACGTGAGTCAAATAAAATGCTATAATAAGAGTATAAAGAAAAGGAGGTGAACAAAGTGGATTGGATGATAATCTTAGGAACGATAACAGCGTTCATAACAATTTACTCTCAACTTTCTTCCGGTGTTAAAAACACAATTGATATTTACTACAAAATCAAGGAAGAAAAAGAAAAGAGTCGCTCCCGCCAAGAAAACGACTCTGAGTAAGACACCGCAAGAGAGGGAAACCTCTCTTGTACCTAAGATTATATCACATAACACTATATATTATGAAAAAAGTCATTTTCAGCAACATACCAATTCTTGTAATTTTAGGATACATCTTGTATCAAATTGATTACAACAATTTACAAACATTAGATTACATCTTCATCGTACTGTGTATACTTGCATTTGTAATGATGGTGTTTAATTTAGTAACTACCTATATCAAGGAAAAGCAGGAGAAAAAGAATGTATAAATTCGAAACCAAAGACGAATTAATTCGTTTTATTCAAGATGAAATCGTAAATACTTCGGAAGCATTAGACATTTTAGGTTGTTCACGCCAAAACTTAAATGTAATGGTGCAGAAAGAAAAAGTGAAACCAATTAAAGAAATGTCACGAGATCGATTGTATTTCAAAGAAGATATTATAAAAAGCAAAGAGCAAATGAGAAAGTAACCCAAGATCGAAGGGTTACTTTTTTTATAGATTTTTGTTAGGACGAACTAACAAAATAAAGAAACGAATTATGAGCATTATGGATAGTTAAAGCTGTACGCTGAAGTTGGGATGCAAGCTTATGCGCTTCCTACTCAAATACACCTTATACATAAAGGCTTTTGGTACTTTTAAATTTGTTAGGTCGGCATGACATTCTTTCCCTAACAAATTTAAACAATGGAAACCTGTCCCCAAACCCAAAACAATAATGCGCTCATTATAGATATGCGGAACAAAAAATATCCGTTTTTTTTTGGAACCCTTTTCTATAATTCTTATTACATACTAAAAGGAATCTTATTTCCAAAACAGAATAGTTATATTTTAAAATTACTTTTGTATTTTTTAGAGGAGGTGAATTAATGTTAAAATTTATTTGGGCAATTGCATTCGCTCTAATTATATTCTTTTTAGTGCGCGGTACGTTTATACCATATATAGCTTCTAATGAAAATATTGTAGCTTTATTTGTAATTTTCACCGTAGTTATTATTAATTCATGGATTATTGACTTAATAAATCGTTTATATAAAAAAAGAACCGAACTAGATAAATAATCTAGTTCGGTTCTTTTTTTATTTTGTATATTTCATAACTTTTGTATCAGTATATACTTTCTTACCGTTTTTAATTGTATCCGTTACGGTTTTTACATAATGGTTAACGGCATCGATATCTCTATATGCTTCAGTGTGATAATACGTAATAGAAGGTTGATTAAAATACATTAATCCGCTTGCAACTACTTGTGCTGTAACCTGTACTGGTTTCCAAGGAATATAAGAAGATAATCCATTTACTAAAATAAGTCCTACATTATAACTGTCTTTATTAATTCTATTGCTTGAATCTTTACTACTAGCGTGTTTCCAGTTGAAACTACCATCAGCAATAATTACTCCCTGCGTATTACTTGTACGAGTTTCAGTACCTGAAACCTCTCTATTAATAACGTTTTCATTTTCATCAAATTTTACTGTTTCGCTGTATAACACTTCAAAGTCTGCATTTGAAGTATCCAAAGGTGATGTTACACCTGCAAATTTTGCTGATGAATTAGCAGCTTCAGGTGCTGTAGGCGAATCTGCATATACATTACCTGCGCCCCATCCAGTACTCGCTAACATACCACCAACTAGTAACATTGGGATTGCCTTTTTCTTTAATAAGTTTTTATAACCCATAATAACATCTCCATTCATTTGAAAAAATTATGCTATTTTACCGGTATTTTCTAGCACACTTCCGATACTAGCTTAAAGAAATCTTAAAATAAACAATTTTCAGATAAAAATATTCACAAAACAATTCGACAACCCTTCTTAAAACTATATCCTTACTAGGGTTATAATGATTTTTATATAAATAATTTTATTTTTACAATCTAACGATTTACCGATGTTTTTACGTCAATTGATAAAGATAAAAACGAATATTCTGAATATTATTTATAAAATTGTTTTTTACAACTTATTACAATTAAACTTTGTTATGATTGTTTTTATATAAACTGAATAAAGGAGATTGTGATATGATAATTCTGAATAATGAAAAAGTTACTAAACTATTAAATGAATGGTATAAGGTTATTTTATCTAAGCAAATAACAAAAGCGACAAGAATGAAAGAAGAAGTTGATGAAAAGATTAGTGTCTTAATGGTCGAACAAAACCGAGATCTACAAGATCAAAATCTTTTATTGTATTATTCTCTATTGGATTATAGTTATAAAGTGTTAATAAATAAATCATATGTAACTCGTAGCGATTTTGATGCAGTTGAAAAACTTACAACAAAAACTATTGATGAGTACTTAAAATATTACTACCATTTCTATAAAGCTGTGCATAACACCATGATCGCTAACTATATGGAGGCTATGGAGCAATTTGAAGAAGCTGAACGACTTTTAGAGTATATTCCTAATGACATTGAAAAAGCTGAATTTAATTATAAACTTGGTGAACTATATTACCATCTTCAACAACCTTTATTAACAATTAAGCATGTAATGAAAGCAAAAGACATATACAAAAAGTATGAAGATTATGTAATAAATCAAATTGAATGTGATACAATCCTAGGATTAGCAAGTGTCACTTTAAGTCAGTTTGAACAAGGAGAAGAACTTTTTGTCAAGTGTTTGGATATGGCTAAAAAACATAACTGCACTCGACTCATTGCCTTAATTCAATACAACTTAGGTTTTCTTTATGCAAAACAAGGTATATCCCCAACTGCAATTCGACATTTAATGGATGTATATAAATCTGAAAAACCATATCATAAAACTGTATTCTTACTGGCTCGAGAACATTTCAAAGTAAATGAAATTGAAAAAGCACAAGAATTTTTGACTCAAGGCTTTGAATTAGCTGACGTTGAATATACACATCATTTACGAATACTTCGAGCACAATACGATGAAAATTATAAGCAGAATCTAGAAACAACGATTGCAGATGGACTAGATTACTTCGAATCCCAAAAACTTTATGGATTTATGGAAGAGTACTCTGGAATTTTAGCGAAAAAACTTTATCAAGAAGGGAATCATGAGAAGGCTAGCCAATACTTTAATATATCTTATGATGCTAAAGAATTACTTCAGAAGGGAAGTGCGTTAAAATGAAAAAAGTACTAATAGGATTTTTTAGTTTTGCTGCTGTTTTAACTATTGGAAGTTTTGCAGAATCTTATACATCACAAGCTGATCATGGTAGACCGCCTGCACCACAACGACCAGATTATGTTTCTAGTTATGAAGATAAGGCACATGGAAATACTGGAG
Organism: Bacillus thuringiensis; assembly: GCF_001595725.1. Taxonomy (GTDB): domain Bacteria; phylum Bacillota; class Bacilli; order Bacillales; family Bacillaceae_G; genus Bacillus_A; species Bacillus_A thuringiensis_K. The sequence goes on along the minus strand of NZ_CP014286.1, from coordinate 8,397 downwards.
TGGTTGCTCTTGACCATGGTAGACCTCCTGCACCAGCATACGAATACGGTGATGTTTATACTGATCATGGAGAACATATTTAAATACCTAAAAAAGAGGACGCTGTGGCGCCCTCTTTTTTGTAATATCATACATTACGACCATATTAATTTAGAAATAACATAAGTAGCAGCAGGAAGAAAAAACATAAGCGATAATGTTCCATAGTACCAAATGCGGTCTGATTTACATTCTTCAATACCAAACCACTCATTTAATCCCTGGTACTTTTTCGCAAAGAATGAGCGGATTGTTCCGAACAGTTCCTTTTTGCTGCGTGTTTGTGGTAGAATAGGTTCACTAGTAGTTAGTTTGAACAGGGTATTTGACATTGTTAAATCATCCTTTCAAATTTTCAAAGTGTAGAGAACGCTCTTTCGTGCCGCCAAGCTGGGAAGAGCGTTCTCTTTTTATTTAATTAGAAATCCATTTCTTCTTTATCAGATTCATCAATTCCGCCTTCAATTATCTCGGCTTCTACAATTGTCCCTTCTAATAAAACTGGTTCATCAATTTTTGTTTCTTTTGATTTCTCTGCTTCTGGTTTAACTACAATAGAACCATTCTTCATTTCATGTAAAGTAGATTCAATATTGTTTAACTTCTCCATTAGCATACGAATAAGCTGCTGATCTTTGTTTTGATTCTGGACTAAATCAACCACATATTCAGTTAAATTCCGTTTGGAAGACTTTTCATCCAAAATCTCATAAACATCATCGGGCATATTCTTGCAGATTAACTGCATCTTTTTGCGTTTTTCCATCTAAAACACACCTTATGCTTCTACTTTTTTTGTTTCATCAATACTGCGTAACTCCAAAGCATTTAAATTGATTGTACGAGCTGTTGGAGCGAAGACTTCGTTATCTTCTTCCTCAATAATTTCATTTAAGAAGAAATGATTATTTTGAGCAGCTTCTTCACTCATATGTTTTAATAAGTTTTCTTTGATGTATGGATCTAAGATTGGTGCTTCTCCACCAAAGTAAACGAATTTCAAGACTTCATCGCTAGAAGCTGGAATAAATTCATTTAATAATTGGGGTACAAGTAGACCAGCATAGTCATTTAACATTTCTGTAATTTGGTTTGTTAAGTCAATTTCTTCACCAGTGTTTTCATTTTTCAACTTGTATGTCTTTTTGTTGTAATTTTTCACAATGAAATTTTCAAATGAACGTAGGCTTCTAAACTCTTCTAATAATTTCTCAGCACGAAACTCTTCTATATATCCTAAATATGGCTTAATATCAATTACTTTAAATGAGTCACGACTCGTCGGAGTTGTTAATCCAACACCTAATCCTACTGCATCTGTTGAACCGCCACCAATATCAACTAAAACTACTTTTGAGTTTTCGAATTGAGCGGCAGATTTACGTTTTTCAATAGCAATTGACTTTGCGTTATCATCTTTTTTAACCATTCTATATTTAATAGAATGACGGGCAATTTCTGATTCGATTCTGCATTTCGCTTGTTTCACATTAATTTTCAATGTGCGTTCCATTCCTGGTGTATGTACTGTTACAACGTGCTCTTTTAAGAAGCGATCCGCCATTTTATTTTGAGCAACACTGAATTTCGACTCTCGTTTTAACAGCCAAATTGGTAGCATCATGCTCATGTAATCAATTTCAATCTCGTTATTATCCTTATTTCCTTTTAACGCATGATAATAAGCCACAGCGCTTAGAAATGATACATAAGGGATTGGACTTTTAATTTTGTCATGCATACGTTTCACATGTACGTTTGATAGCGCTTTTGAAACTGCTGCTTCCCCTACTAAGAAATACTGTTCTTCTCCATCAATTGTTGTAGAAATCAACATTTTCTTTAAAAGGTCTTTGGGTTCGTTGATAGAGTCTACAAAATGCGTTTCCGCTTTTTGTTTACTAATAGGTACAACGTTTGTCGGCATCTCAAAATAGTAACCATTCACCATGAAATTATTGTTACTATTACCAAAGTCGCCATTAAATCTTGAGATATTCATATTTTTATCTTCCTCCTTACAATAAGTGGTGTTTAACCACTACTTATAATTCAATTCTACCACATATTACTAGAATATCAATAGAAACCATTCAACAAACACTACTTAAACACTACTAATCTATAAAACTAGCAAAACAAACACCACTTAAACACTACTAACTTAAAACAAAAAAAGAAGCCGTTGCAGGGCTACTTTAGCCAAAACTGCCACCACTTCTTTTTTTGTGTTGCTGCTATCTCTAATAGCACTCGTTTTTCTTCTTGTATATCACGTATAGCACTCATAAGCTGTTGATCTCTTCTTTCTAATCTCTCATCAATATAACGTTGTTGCTCATCCATTTTCATAGCCATTTGCTTTAACATTTCATTCTGCTGCTGAATCATTTCTTTCAACTCGTTATATCGCTCGTCATGTTGCTCTGTTTCCGTTATAACATCCGTATCAACCTCTGACATATCTTTTTCTATAACCCAGGTCATTATTGCGTTACAGGCCTGTTTTAACGTCATATCAGGGTGTGATTTAATTTCAATTAACTTCCTTAGTGTTATAACATCGTTATCCATAAAACCACGATGCCCATGCTCATTCTTATGAAAGTGGTAACCATGTTCTTCTAGCATGATGCAGTACTTACGCAAAGTAGACTCCTGGATCTTAAGCATCGTCGCTACGTCTTTGCTGACATATATAGATTGAGAGCTGTCTGTTTTATCTGTCATAACATCATCACCTCTGTTATAACATTCGTTATGGTAGGAGGGAAAACCTTGTCTTCGTCAGAAAACAACAAGAATCCCTTAATGCTGTATTTTGATTTAAATAATTAATCTGGTACGTGAAATTATATGTTTGGATTTATTATTCTATTATTTAATTAGTCTATACAGAACTTTATATATTGTATGCAGCAGAAAAAGAAGCCACAACACAGTATAAGTAAAATACTATAGCAACTAACGCTATTAGATATCTTACTGAATCATTGTAGAAACGACGGTTAACCATAAACCCTAGTGGGAGAAGTATAGCTAATGGTGCACATAATAAAATAATTCCTTTCAGTAGACTATCATTTGTAATTTGATTAATGAGTTCTAAATAGAGTGACATATAATGTTCCTTTCTGTATATGGTTAGTTCTAAGATAGTTTAGTTATGTATGTGCTATCCCATGTATATCTCAAGTATAGTAGATGTAGTAGAAAAAATTCTGTCACTACATCCACTATGAGAAATTTCTATAAAATAATTGATATTAGAATATGTTTTTATAAATCTCTTCAACATCTATATCAGGCATTAGTTTCTTAGCAGTTGGCAGTAAGATTTTATTTCTTCTCCCAAATAGCCCGTTATAGCATTGTGGATTACTGTTTACTTCTTTTAATAAAATTTCAAATTGTTCTTTATTAAAGTTCTCATAGAAAGGTTTAATACAGATTTCAAAAGTATGATCTGCATTACTAAATGCTCCGCTATGATAATAATGACTAATCATTAAATCATAAAATTCACTCATTATGTCTTCTTTTCTTGCTAATTTATTTAAAAGTTTTACATCATCACTTCTTAGATAGTAATTGTGAGCATAGGGTTGATTATAATACTCACCACTACCATTAATTCTAGAATCGATTGCTTTAAAGTGAGCTTTTAAAGATTCGGAAATAAAACTACTTCTAATAAACCAGTTGTTTTTTTTAGTTGCGCGATTTTTTAATATTTCTTGTGTATGACTTCTGAATAAAGGATAAATTTCAGGGTATTGTGATAAGAAATCGAACAGCTTAGGTAGAATAATATCATCATCTAAAAAGTCACTAAAATAATCCGCATTGTTTTTTATATAATCAAATAAAATGTTATTGTACTTATTGTAGATAATCAACAATACTTTGTAATTAATGTTTCGATTTGCTTTTTCGCGCTCTTCATTATTTTTAAAGACGATTTTCCAAAGATTTTTAAAAATATATTCAGTTAGTTCTTTATTAAAATGGACAAAGAATTTGGAATCCAAATAAGTTTCTAAGCGCTCCTCAGTTGGTAAATCACGTTGTATTCTCTCTACTTCAACCATAAATGGAACAAATATATTCTTTGTAAAAAGTGGATGTTTAGTCAGTAACCCTTCTAGCATATTTTTTATAAATGATTCTGCTTGTTCTTTATTTGGTCTGTACAAAATATCCATTGAGTTTAATACAGGGTGTGCAGATAAATTTCGATATGTTTTTAACGTTTTAATATGAGTGTAGACATCATTTTCTAACAACTTTGCTTCTTTAAATGCTTTTTCAATTAATTGATTTTCCCAATCAGGTGAAACAGGATTAGCTTCTTTCTCAGCATTTAAATCCTCTAATATTTTTTTTGCCTTAGCATCTCCATGAATCTCCTCTAAATCTTTTAATTTAAAGACTAGATCACAAATAACTACTGTGCATAGCATTACAACAGAAGATCTGTAATTGCCATTTTTATATGTATCCAGCACCTCTTCAAAGTATTCTCTGGTCTTTTGGTGATAGATTTTGGTTGCTAGTTCTTGAATAGTTTCTTCTGTATGTACTATTTCTTCTGTAACGTCTAATGCTGTCAATATATTTCCCTCCTCAATAACCACATGTTTTTGAATTATTCTTGGTACCCTAATTCAAAAGCGTAAAACCTTTCCAAAGATTCAAAAGCTCCTACATATTCTAGAATCTTTTGGACCTCCTCAACTGATTGATAGTTTATTGTTTTAATATTTTTCTTTTTACTTTCTAATTGAACACTCTTTATTTTGGTTCCTATTATCTCATGGAAATGTTGATTAATACGGCGTAATACTTGTTCAGATCCGTAAATTCTTAAACGTGGTGCAAAATACGTACCACGTCGTCCATTTGATTTTTTTCTACTTAAATCATGGCGTATATTAATATATGCTTTTATAAAAGCTGTGTCGTTAAGATCTCCTTGAGGATAATCTCGTTCATAACGAGAACCGGATTTCCAACCCATTTTGATTATTTCTTTAATAAATGGATGATTCATACCTAGAGAACAATACCAATATCCTATATTAAGGGTTCTATCGCTATTAGAACGAACTGTAGTATTAACTAAAGTCGCGAATCGATTTATATATTCAAAAGAATCATCTGAAAGAATGAAACTACCTGAGCTTATATGTCCATTTCGCCATACAAATGCCAATGCTTCAGCAAATTCAGCAGTTTTCCTAAAATCAACAAACCATTCTCGTTCACTTTTTTCAACAGCTAATAGTTTTCGCATTTAATATCCCCCTTATATCGTTACTAACGTTTATGCTTCTTTAACACTTCATCTAAACGTCTTTGATTTTCCTCTAAATCCTCATGAACTTGTCCGTTTTCTTCTGCATGTGATAGCAAAGTATCTTCTTGATCTATTTCTTTTTTCCAATCCGGAATCATTTCTGTACGTTTTTTAGAATATTGTTCTTCCTTAGGCATATTAGTAATTTCTGTTTTTATAGATTGTTCCAATAGCCCTTTGAAACTCTTTTTCACAGAAGAATCTATTACACGGTTTAATACAGCATTAAATGCAACTTCACTTAACTCCGTTTTATAGATTTCAAAAAGAGAAAGAATAATTTCTAATTTTTTATCAGTAAGTCTTTCTATCTTTCTACTGAGTACAGTTTTAGTGGTATCAGCTAAATTTGTATTTTCAAGTTTAGCTAAGATAGATAGATTACTTGATGGTTTTGAAACATTATTAGATTTTGAAACATTAGATAGATTATTTGAAACATTATTGGGTTCTATTTCAGAACGGGGCCCTGTTCTATTTGAGAACCCCCCCTGTTCTATTTGAGAACCACCCCCCTGTTCTATTTCAGAACGGGGTACTTCCTCCATCTTTTTAGGACGACCACCAAGCTTTGCAAATGTTTTTGCTTGAGATGTATAGTCTGTATCATAATCACGAATTTTCTCTAATGGTTTAGTGGATAAGGCATGTTCGTTTTGTGGGTATTCATACACAATGATATTTACATTACCTTGTCCCTTCCAACCTTCAGATTTGTATTCAAATACATCGATTAATCCATAGTTCCATAATGGTTTTAATATTTTATTATAAAATGTATCTTTTCCTACACCTAAACGTTTTTGTACTTTAGTTAAGCTAGAAGGGATCACGTCATCGTCAGGACGGTTTCCATTTTCATCTTCTTCGCGATTACACCATGTATAGAATTTCAGCCATGCCGTAAATGCTTTATCGCCTATTTTTTCAATCCAGTCATCCATGCAAACAAAGTGCAGGATAGGTAATTGTAGTTCGTTTCTAGTTTTCTTTTTAGCTTTTTTGAATGTTACAGACATAATAAAAAATCCTCCAATTTTTTACCCCGACCAAAAAATGGGTGCAAGAAATTAGAGGATTGTAGTTCACATTTTTAAAAGTATATGCTATCATAGACGTAGCGATACACATTTAAATACGTTAATACAAACCTCGTGTTCTAATTTTCATCGGTTATTGTAGGCGACCAAACCACTCAAACCTTTGAAAATTCCGTCGGGGTTTTTTTATTTGTTTAAATTTATATAATGTTTAAATTTACATTTGCAATTTATGTATCTACTTCTTTATGATAGCAGAGATTTGTTAAAAAAAGAAGAGTAAAAGAGAAGACCGTCGTTTGATGGTCTTTTTTGTTATACTAAAACAAAAAGGGGGATGTAATATATGCATGTTTTTTTTGACAGTATTCTAATGTACGTAGAACACTATAATATTCCGTGTACATTTGTTTTGAGCAATGGAAAATCATTAAAAGGAAAAATAGTAGGTAGAGAGCAATACATGATTTATGTTGAAACAGATGAGAAACAGCACTTTCTATTTAAATCTAATATTATGGACATCATTCCGAATGAGAAATTAGATTTACAAAAGGTAAAGGAATCAGTGAAAAATCATATATCAAAGAAAAAAGAGTCTATTGTGAAGTAATACATAGAAAAAATAAGTTTTTTAGAGGTAGTTACACTTATTATGATAAACTATATGTAACTGTATATTGTGAGGGCGGGAGGTTGCTATCCTTTCTCTGATTTTAGAGAGAAGGGAGGTGACCGAATGGATTCTTTATTTAATTTATTGTATGACGCTGCTAAGGTATTCCTTACAGTATTTGCAACAGCTTATGCGAATGAGCTTGCGAAGAAGATTAGCAATAAAAGAAATAAAAATACCGCCCCGAATGCCGGCAAGCGTAAGGGCGGTACTAAACGAAAATAACTATTAGTAACCGACCACCTTGCGGTATCAGTTACTGGAAGAGATGTTAGCGCATCTCTTCTTTTATTTTATGCAATTCAGTTAGAAGTCATACTCTAGTCTTATCATAACAAATAATCAGAAAAAAGAAAAGACACTCAAAAGAGTGCCGTTCTTTGACTTGAAAACCACTTTAATTTTAATAATATGTATATGGACTCCCGTCCAAAGATAATTTTAACATATTTTCCGAAAAATGAAAGCGTATTCTTTAACTTACTTAATTACTTTTGGATTATAAGAGTGCTCTTACACTTACGACAAGCAATCTTCTCTTCTTTAAACATTATTAGATTTTCAGCATTGCATTCGGGACATACTGCAGCAAACGGTGTTTTTATATTTTTATAGCATAAGAAAGAAATAGCCGCCAGGATTAGAGCAGGAATAACAAGCATCATAATTAAGAAAAGAATTGCACAAACGCCTGTAATTATGGAAAGTGGCTTCATTAGTTTTCTAGCAAAAGAATTTGCTTCGTTATCTTTTGAACGGAAAGGAGTTACTATAAAAGCCTTAACTTCTTTTTTTATAGGGGAAGATTGACCCCTTGTATGTGACCGATTATTTGGCGTGGTAGTCGTAGTGTTTTGAGTTGCTGAAGCACTTGAGCTTGTTCTTTGTTTAGAGCCTTTCTTTTTGCCTATACGTTGTTCATATGAGATTCCCGTACCAGGTAAAGAAGTTGTAATTCTAGATCCGGATGGTCCGGTACTAATGCTAGCGCCTTTTACACCTGCACTTACTCCTACACCTTTGTGTGTGACGTTTATTTTCACACCAGGGGCAACTTTGATACTTTTACGAAACTTAAAACCCATAATATCGTATCCTCTCTATGGAAATAGTAGATTTCTTAGCTAATTATAACAAATAATTAATCCTAATATTTTTATATAACGTAAAACGAGGTAAATAAAAAAGAGAAATACTGTCTTTTATACTATATTAAAAGGTACTTTTATTCTTTTTTTGATCTAAATGTTCAATAATAACTTTTTCCTTGCTGCCTTTTATTT